>NZ_QKRU01000016.1:0-113196 GCF_003234055.1 Pseudomonas sp. 57B-090624 | reverse complement strand
CCACACCACTCCCACCCTTACCTACTCCCCGCTCCGTCCCCCGCCAACCTCACATCTGCTTCGGTAACGCCCGGGCTGATCTGCCCCCGGGCCAGGTCGGTCTCACCGTGGATGATGTAGAGCTCGTACTCGGGGTAGATGGCCAGCAGCGCTGCCAGGTCTTCGACCCGGGTTTTCGTTCTGAAGTCAGTCGCCACGGTTTGCCACCGGCGTCGATCACTGATGGTCGTATTTTTCGCCAAGGTTGAAGGGCCTATATGCCTTACAACCTCCCTGAGCCGATCTTCCATATTCAAAAACCATCTATAGGATCGACGAATATTCCGTTGTGTCGAATATTTCGTCATGTATAGCGGGGCTCGGATGACGAATATTACGTCACTCTTGAGCGTGATTGAGTCACAGTTTATGGGCATTTCAGAGGCAGGGATAGGCAATGAGACGGCACCTGGATTCACCCTCCGGAGCGGCTACGACTGGCAAGCGCGGCACCTTGGAATTCGATGCGGACGCGGCTATCGGCTACATCGGCAAGACGGTGCTCGTCGAGCTGGTGTGGGACGACAGCGAGGCGCCGATCTGGTGCTGCAAGCACATCGTCGGCGTGGTCCTGCCCATGGCGGGCGTGTATGAGGAAGCGTTCTTCATGACCATCGATGGTCATTGCCGTGAGCGCTTTCCCAGCGAGGTCTTCCTTTCCACCATCCGTACGATTCGGGCCCTGTGGTCGCGGGATCCAACAGGCGGTGCTGTTGACGGAGGCGCGTGCCATGGCGGGGAGCCAGGGAAGGGCGGCACAGCATGAGGGCCGCTGCGGTGAGATCAATCAGGGGGAGGGCGTGATGCAGGGAGGCGGGCAATGGAGCGTCAAGAAATGAACACCCCAGAAAGCACAAAGGGTTAGCCGAAGCTAACCCTTTGTTTTGTATGGTGGCTACGCAGGGACTTGAACCCCGGACCCCAGCATTATGAATGCTATGCTCTAACCAGCTGAGCTACGTAGCCAACGTGGCGCGCATTATTCTCTCGCTTCCTGCCTCTGTCAACCCCACTTTTCAGAATTTTTCGAAGGGCGATCAACCGCTTAGCGGTGGGTGCCGGTTGGCGTTCGGGTTGGAAAAGGGGAGGGGGCGTGCGCGGGGAAATGGGTTGTGAAGCGCGATTTGTTACTTTATAACATTTGCGTTTTCCTACAGCCCTTTCTCCCACGCCCTGGACCTGACGATGCTTCAGTTCGATGCCTTGCAATGGGGGCCGCCTGCGCGGCCGTTGGCGCCGCCGCTTTCCCTGGCGTTGCCGGCCGGCAGCCTCACGGCGGTGGTGGGGCGCAACGGGTGCGGCAAGAGCAGCCTGCTGCGGGTGATCGCCGGTTTGCAGCGCCCCTTGGCCGGGCGGGTGAGCGTCGAGGCGGCGGGCCTGGGGGCGGTGGGCTTTTTGCAGCAGCAACAGGCACTGGACCGGCAGTTCCCCCTGAGCCTGGGGGAGCTGGCGATGGCGGGGTTGTGGCGCAGCCGCTTGAGCCGGGTGGAGCGGCGCAGGCGCTGCGAAGCGGCCCTGGCGGATTGGCAGCTGGAGGCGCTGGCCGACCAGCCGCTGCTGGCGCTTTCCGGCGGGGAGTTGCAGCGGGCCCTGCTGGCGCGGCTGGAGCTGATGGACGCGCCGCTGCTGTTGCTGGACGAGCCCGACGCGGCGCTGGACGCGGAGGGCCAGGCGATTCTCTGGCAGCGCATCGCCCGCTGGCAGCGGGAGGGGCGCACGCAACTGGTGGTCTGCCATGACCTGGAGGCGGTGCGCGAGCGCTTGCCGCGCTGCCTGCTGATCCGCGCCGACGGCTGCCGTCATGGCGCCAGCCGGGTGCTGCTGCCGGCGCCGACCCGCCAGCAGGTGGCCTGATGCTCGCGGCGCTCTGGCAACCCTTTGCGGAGTTCGCCTTTTTGCAGCGGGCGCTGCTGGGCGGGGTGGCGCTGGCGTGCAGCGCGGGGCCGCTCGGGGTGTTCCTGATGCTGCGGCGTATGAGCCTGATCGGCGATGCCATTTCCCATGGGGTGTTGCCCGGTGCGGCGCTGGCGTTCTGGTTCTTCGGCCTGAGCCTGCCGGCGCTGACCTTCGGCGGCCTGGTGGCGGGGCTGGGGATGGCCGGGCTGGCGGCGTGGATCACCCGCCGCACCGGCCTGCGGGAGGATGCGAGCCTGGCGGCCATCTACCCCATCTCCCTGGCGGGCGGGGTGCTGTTGCTGGGGTTGGCCGGGCGCCGGATCGACCTGCTGCACCTGCTGTTCGGCTCGGCCCTGGCGGTGGACGGCGAGACGCTGCGCAGCATGCTGACGGTGGCCGGCACGAGCCTGGCGCTGTTGGCGCTGATCTACCGCCCGCTGCTGTGGGACAGCTTCGACCCGGTGTTCCTGCGTGGGGTGAGCCGCTTCGGGGCGCCGGCCTATGCGCTGTTCCTGGCGCTGGTGGTGCTCAACCTGGTGACCGGCTTCCACGCCATCGGTGCGCTGATGGTGGTGGGGCTGATGATGCTGCCGGCCGCTGCGGCGCGCTTCTGGAGCCGACGCCTGCCGGTGCTGCTGCTGACGGCGGCGGGCATCGGCGCGAGCTGCGTGTGGCTGGGGCTGTTGCTGTCGTTCCACGCCAACCTGCCCAGCGGCCCCTGCATCGTGTTGCTGGCGGGGCTGGCCTACCTGATTTCGGTGTTCGTCGGGCCGGTCCACGGCTTGCTGCGACGCGCGCCCCTTCCCGTGCCCTGTTGAGGAGCCCCCGCATGTTCATGCGCCTGTGCGTTGTGCTGTTGCTGTGCCTGCCCGTTTCACTGTCCGCTGCGGAGAAGGCGAGGGTGGTGACCACCTTCAGCATCCTGGCGGACATCACCCGCGAGATCGGCGGGGACGACATCCAGCTCACCAACCTGGTGGGGGCGGATGCCGATGCCCACGTCTTCGAGCCCGCTCCGGCCCAGGTGCGTGCCGTGCTGGAGGCGGACCTGGTGATCGCCAACGGGCTGGGCTTCGAGCCCTGGCTGGAGCGCCTGCTGGCCAACGGCGAGGCGCGCGGCACGCGCATCGACGCGAGCAAGGGTGTGGTGCCGATGACGGTGCTGGAGGACGACCAGCGCCTGGTGGACCCCCACGCCTGGCAGAGCCTGGGCAATGCGGAGATCTACGCGCGCAACATCACCCAGGCGCTGGTGCAGCTGGTGCCGGCCCGCGCGGCAGCCTTCGAGGCGCGGCGGGATGCCTGGCTGGGCCGCCTGGGGGCGCTGCGCCAGAGCATCGCCCCGCGCCTGATGGCGTTGCCGCCGGAGCGGCGCCGGGTGCTGACCAGCCACGATGCCTTCGGTTACTTCGCCCAGGAGTGGCGCCTGCAGTTCCTCGCGGCCCAGGGTGTGAGCGATGCGGCCGAGCCTTCCGCCGCCGAGGTGGCGGGGTTGATCCGCCAGCTGCGGGCGGAGGGCGTGCGCGCCATCTTCGTGGAGAACATCCGCGATGCGCGGCTGGTGAAGCAGATCGCCGAGGAGGCCGGCGCGCGGGTGGGCGGCACGTTGTATTCCGATGCGCTGGCGGCCGAGGGCCCGGCCAGCACCTACCTCGGCATGTACCGGCAGAACGTGGAGCGGCTGCTGCAGGCGCTGGCGCCATGAGCGTCTGGCTGCAACTGGAGCGGAGCCCGGCCGGCACCGGGCGGGATCTGGAGGCGGTGATGGCGGCCATTCCCTGGGGTGTCGATGGGCTGATCCCCGCCGTGGCGCAGCAGTACGACAGCGGCGAGGTGCTGATGCTGGCGTGGATGAACCCCGAGTCCCTGCGGGCCACGCTGGAGGAGGGGCGGGCGTGCTACTGGTCGCGCTCGCGCCGCTGCCTGTGGCGCAAGGGCGACACCTCCGGGCATGTGCAGCACCTGGTCAGTGCCCACCTGGATTGCGACGGCGATGCGCTGCTGCTGCAGGTGGACCAGGCCGGCCCGGCCTGCCACACCGGGCGCCGTTCGTGCTTCTACAACCAGCTCTCCGGCGCGGGGTTGCGGGTGGTGAGCTCGATGCCGGCGCCTTCTGCGGGAGGCCGTCCATGATCCGCAAGAACCCTTCCGGCCACTTGCCGGTGATCGCCGAGTCCGCCTATGTGGACAAGACCGCGATCCTCTGCGGCAAGGTGATCGTGCAGGACAACGTGTTCATCGGGCCCTATGCGGTGATCCGCGCGGATGAGGTGGACGCGAGCGGTGACATGCAGCCGATCATCATCGGCGCCAACTCCAACATCCAGGACGGGGTGGTGATCCACTCCAAGTCCGGGGCGGCGGTCACCATCGGCAGTCACACCTCCATCGCCCACCGCTCGATCATCCACGGCCCCTGCCAGGTGGGGGACCGGGTGTTCATCGGCTTCAACAGCGTGCTGTTCAACTGCACCGTGGGCGACGGCTGCGTGGTGCGGCACAACGCGGTGGTGGACGGCTGCGACCTGCCTCCGGGCTTCCACGTGACCTCGACCCAGCGCATCGGGCCGAAGACCGATCTGGACAGCCTGCCCCGGGTGAGCGTCTCCGCCGCCGAATTCTCCGAAGACGTGGCGCGCACCAACATCGATCTGGTGCGCGGCTACAAGGCCCTGCAGAACGAGTTCTAGCCATGCACAACCTGCTGATCCGCAATGCCCGCCTGGTCAATGAAGGCTGCGAATGGGAGGCCGACCTGCTGGTGCACAACGGCCGTATCGAACGCATCGACCGCAGCATCAGCGCCCGCCCGGATATGTGCGTGATCGACGCCAAGGGCCAGTACCTGCTACCGGGGATGATCGATGACCAGGTGCATTTCCGTGACCCCGGCGCGCCCCACAAGGGCACCTTCCTCAGTGAGTCCCGCGCGGCGCTGGCCGGGGGCGTGACCAGCGTGATGGACATGCCCAACACCCAGCCGCCGACCCTGGACCTGGAGGCGCTGGTGGCGAAGGAGCGTCGGGCGGCGGCCTGTTCCTCGGTGAACTACGGCTTTCACTTCGGCGTGAGCCGGGACAACCTCGACACCGTGGCCCGGCTCGACCCGGAGCGGGTGGCGGGGGTGAAGGTGTTCATGGGCGCCTCCACCGGCAACCTGCTGGTGGACGACGAGGCCTCCCTGGAGCGGTTGTTCCGCGACTGCCCGACGCTGCTGCTGGCCCATTGCGAAGACACGCCGCGCATCCGCGAGCGCGAGGCACAATGGGCGGCCGACTACGGCGAGGCCATCCCGCCCGAGGCGCACCCGCTGATCCGCGATGCGGAGGCCTGCTACCGCTCCTCCAGCCGGGCGGTGGCGCTGGCCCGTCGTTTCGGCACCGACCTGCATGTGCTGCACATCACCACCGCGCGGGAGCTGGAGCTGTTCACCCCCGGGCCGCTGCCGGGCAAGCGCATCACCGCCGAGGTGTGCGTGCACCACCTGCTGTTCGATGACCGCGACTACCCGCGCCTGGGCCACCTGATGAAGTGCAACCCGGCGATCAAGGCGCCCTCCGACCGCGATGCCCTGCGCCGGGCGTTGCTGGACGGGCGGCTGGATGTGATCGGCAGCGACCACGCGCCCCATACCCGGGAGGAGAAGGCCCGGCCCTACGCCCAGGCGCCCGCCGGCTTGCCGCTGGTGCAGCACAGCCTGCCGGCGCTGCTGGAGCTGGTGGCTGACGGGCTGCTGCCGCTGACGCTGCTGGTGCACAAGACCAGCCACGCGGTCGCGGAGCGTTTCTCCATTGAGCAGCGCGGTTACCTGCGCGAGGGTTACTGGGCGGACCTGGTGCTGGTGGAGCGCCTGGCCGAGCCACGGCCGGTGGAGGCGGACCCGATCCACGCGCAATGCGGCTGGACGCCGTTCCAGGGCCGGGCCTTCCGCCACGCGGTGCGCACCACGCTGGTGTCCGGCCAACTGGGCTGGCACCAGGGCCATTTCGGCGAAGATTGCCAGGGCCTGCCCCTGCGTTTTCGAAGGCGTTAAGAGCAGCGCTTGACGTGGCACCGGCAAAGGGTTGACTTAGAGCGTGCTCGAACTTCTAGGATCGCCCCATGGAACCTCATCTCAGCATCGACGAAGTCGCCCGGCGCACCGGGCTCACCGCTCACACCCTGCGTTATTACGAGCGCATCGGGCTCATCGCCCCGGTGGGCCGGGCGCCGGGTGGGCAGCGGCGTTACGCGGCTTCGGACATGGCCTGGATCGAGTTCCTGCTGCGCTTGCGCACGACCCGCATGCCCATCGGCAAGATGCAGGCGTTCGCAGCGCTGAGGAGCGCCGGGGACCCAACGGTGCCGGCGCGTCGCCAGATGCTGGAGGGCCACCTTGCGGAGGTCCTGGCCGAGATCGAGGCGATGCACCAGGCCGCCGATGCGCTGCACGAGAAGATCGAGCATTACCGCGCGTGCGAGCAGGCCCTGGCGCTGGAGCCATCAACCGAGAAGGGCAACGCAGATGAATGACGAGAGCCGCTACCAGCGTGGGCTGGCGAAACTGAAGGAGATCGACGGCGAGGCCGGTGAGCGGGTGGTGGAGAGCCTGGCGGGCATCGCCCCGGACTTTGCGCGCTACCTGGTGGAGTTCCCCTTCGGCGACATCTATTCCCGCCCGGGGCTGGACCTGAAGAGCCGGGAGATCGCCGTGGTGGCGGCACTGACTGCCCTGGGCAACGCCGCCCCTCAACTGAAGGTCCACGTGCACGGCGCGCTGAACGTCGGCGCCAGCCGCACGGAGATCATCGAGACCATCATGCAGATGGCCGTCTACGCGGGCTTTCCGGCCGCGCTGAATGGCCTGGCGGTGGCGCGGGAGGTGTTCGAGCAGCGGGGGGATGCGGCCTGAAGCACGAAGCCCCCGGCGGCGCAGGTCCGCTGGGGGCTTCGGGTGAAGCGGGGAGGGCTTAGACGTTGAAGCGGAAGTGCATCACGTCGCCGTCCTTGACGATGTATTCCTTGCCTTCCAGGCGCCATTTGCCGGCTTCCTTGGCGCCGGCTTCACCCTTGAACTGGATGAAGTCGTCATAGGCGACCACTTCGGCGCGGATGAAGCCTTTTTCGAAGTCGGTGTGGATCACGGCGGCGGCCTGCGGGGCGGTAGCGCCGATGCGCACGGTCCAGGCGCGCACTTCCTTCACGCCGGCGGTGAAGTAGGTCTGCAGGTTGAGCAGGTCGTAACCGGCGCGGATCACGCGGTTGAGACCCGGCTCTTCGAGGCCGAGGGCTTCGAGGAACATGTCCTTCTCTTCGCCGTCGTCCAGCTCGGCGATCTCGGCTTCGATCTTGTTGCAGACCGGTACCACGATGGCGCCTTCTTCTTCGGCGATGGCGCGGACCACGTCGAGGTGCGGGTTGTTCTCGAAGCCGTCCTCGGCGACGTTGGCGATGTACATCACCGGCTTGCTGGTGAGCAGGTGGAAGCCGCGGACGAGGCGCTTCTCGTCGTCACCCAGGTTCTTCAGCAGGGAGCGCGCGGGCTTGCCTTCGCTGAAGTGGGGGATGAGTTTTTCCAGCAGGGCTTTCTGCGCCAGGGCGTCCTTGTCGCCGCCCTTGGCGTTGCGCGCGACCTTCTGCAGTTGTTTTTCGCAGCTGTCGAGGTCGGCGAAGATCAGTTCGAGGTCGATGATCTCGATGTCGCGCTTGGGGTCGACGCTGTTGGAGACGTGGATGACGTTCTCGTCTTCGAAGCAGCGCACGACATGGGCAATGGCGTCGGTCTCGCGGATGTTGGCGAGGAACTTGTTGCCCAGGCCTTCACCCTTGGAGGCACCGGCCACCAGGCCGGCGATGTCGACGAATTCCATGGTGGTGGGGATCACGCGCTCGGGCTTGACGATCTCGGCCAGGGCGTTGAGGCGCAGGTCGGGCATCGGCACGATGCCGCTGTTCGGCTCGATGGTGCAGAAGGGGAAGTTTTCCGCCGCGATGCCGGATTTGGTCAGGGCGTTGAACAGGGTGGACTTGCCGACGTTGGGCAGGCCGACGATGCCGCAGTTGAATCCCATGCTATGTCCCTCGGGCCGATTGGCGATGAAAGAGGTGTGATCAGGCCTTCTGGCTGTGCAGCTTCTGCATCGCGCGGGTCCAGTCACCTGCGAGCATTTCCGGCAGCACGCCGAGGGCGAAGTCGATGCTGGAGTCGAGCTTTTCCTGTTCGCTGCGCGGGGCGCGGCCGAGGACGAAGCCGGAGACCAGGCTGCTGTGCCCCGGGTGGCCGATGCCGAGCCGGAGGCGGTGGAAACCGTTCTGATTGCCGAGCTGGGCGATGATGTCGCGCAGCCCGTTGTGCCCGCCGTGCCCGCCACCTTGTTTGAGCTTGGCGACGCCGGGAGGCATGTCGAGTTCGTCGTGGGCCACCAGGATCGCGTCGACCGGGATGCGGAAGAAACCGGCGAGCGCCGCCACGGACTGGCCGCTGCGGTTCATGTAGGTGGTGGGGATGAGCAGGCGAACGTCGCGACCCTGGTGGCTGAACTTGCCAACGAGGCCGAAATACTTCTTGTCGAGAGACAGGTTGACGCGCTGGCTGTCTGCCACGCGCTCAACGAAAAGGGCCCCTGCGTTATGCCGGGTCTGGTCGTATTCAGGGCCTGGATTACCCAGGCCGACGATCAGTTGTACGGCAGTCACGACAGGGGCCCTTCCTCAGGCTGGCGAGTAGTGATTACTCGGCTGCGCCTTCTTCTTCGTCTTTCACAACGCGGGAGGCGTGGATGTTGGCCACAGCCAGGTCGTTGCCGTGCGCCAGTGCGACCAGCTCAACGCCTTTCGGCAGCTTGAGGTCGGACAGGTGAACGATCTGGCCCAGTTCGACTTTGGCCAGGTCGACTTCGATGAACTCCGGCAGGTCTTTCGGCAGGCAGGAGACTTCGACTTCGGAGATGGTGTGGGAAATCTCGCCACCACCGGTCTTCACGCCAACGGCGGTCGATTCGTTCAGGAAGTGCAGGGGCACGTGGGCGGTCAGTTTCTGGCCGGCGACGACGCGCTGGAAGTCAGCGTGCAGTACGAAGCCTTTGGCCGGGTGACGCTGCAGGGCCTTGATCAGAACGGTTTCGGTCTTGCCGGAAAGGTTCAGGGACAGGACGTGGCTGAAGGCAGCTTCGTTTTCCAGCAGCTTGGCCAGGTCTTTGGCCAGCAGGCTTACGGATTCCGGGGCTTTCTCGCCACCGTAGATCACGGCGGGAACCAGGTTGGCATTACGACGCAGGCGGCGGCTCGCACCTTTCCCCAGGTCGGAACGCGCCTCGGCATTCAGGGCAAAATCAGTCATTACACTTCTCCAAAATAGCCAAACCGCCCCGAGTGCTTGCGACCAGCATCTTGGGCGGTTAGGCAAAAAAGCCCCGCCGGAGCGGGGCGTTTTCGTCAGGGATGTCCGCTTAGCGGAACATCGCGCTGATCGATTCCTCATTGCTGATGCGGCGGACCGCTTCAGCCACGACCGGTGCGATATCCAGTTGGCGGATACGCGAGCAGGCCTGTGCCGCGGCGGACAGGGGGATGGTGTTGGTCACCACCAGCTCGTCCAGCACGGAGTTTTCAATGTTCTCGATGGCACGGCCGGACAGCACCGGGTGGGTGCAGTAGGCGTAGACCTTGGCGGCACCGTGGTCCTTCAGGGCCTTGGCGGCGTGGCCGAGGGTGCCGGCGGTATCGACCATGTCGTCGACCAGGACGCAGGTACGGCCATCCACATCACCGATGATGTGCATGACTTCGGACTGGTTGGCCTTGGGACGACGCTTGTCGATGATCGCCAGGTCGACACCCAGGGACTTGGCAACGGCGCGAGCACGCACCACGCCACCGATGTCCGGGGAGACGATCATGAGGTTGTCGAAGCGTTGGTCTTCGATGTCGTCCACCAGAACGGGGGAGCCGTAGATGTTATCTACCGGAATATCGAAGAAGCCCTGGATCTGGTCGGCGTGCAGGTCGACGGTCAGCACGCGGTCGACACCGACCACGGTGAGCATGTCGGCCACTACTTTCGCGCTGATCGCCACGCGAGCGGAGCGCGGGCGGCGGTCCTGGCGGGCATAGCCGAAGTAGGGGATCACTGCAGTGATACGGGACGCCGAGGAGCGGCGGAAGGCGTCAGCCATCACCACCAGTTCCATCAGGTTGTCGTTGGTGGGCGCGCACGTGGGCTGAATCAGGAAGACGTCCTTACCGCGAACGTTTTCGTTGATTTCAGCGCTGATCTCGCCGTCGGAGAACTTGCCTACGGAGGCATCACCGAGGGGGATGTGCAGTTGACGTACGACGCGACGCGCCAGATCGGGGTTGGCGTTCCCCGTGAAGACCATCATCTTGGACACGCGCAGTACCTGCCGGCTGAGGGTGGACCTGATGAATAAAAAGCTGTTCAAAATGCACGGGTGCTTTTTGAACAGCTTTCTCGTGTATGGCAGGGGCGGCTGGATTCGAACCAACGCATGGCAGGATCAAAACCTGCTGCCTTACCGCTTGGCGACGCCCCTATCTGTTTCAACTCTCTTTGCAAGACCTTGTCGTACCGAACCCTTGGAGGGTTATGGCAGGGGCGGCTGGATTCGAACCAACGCATGGCAGGATCAAAACCTGCTGCCTTACCGCTTGGCGACGCCCCTGTGTCGGTATAACCGGAGGACTTGCAACACTTCTTTCAAGCCAGGATTCCGAGCTTGCGGTGCAACATCGAGACGTTGCTTCCTCGCGCGACGAAATTCGGCAGAGTGGCTGGAAGTTGGCGGGCGACTTTATCAGCATCGTCCTTGTTTGGGAAGCTCCCAAACACACAAGCTCCAGTGCCGGTCAGTCTAGCTGCTGTGAAATTATTCAACAGGATCAGCGCGTTACGAACTTCCGGGTAACGCTTCTCGACCACCGGCTGACAGTCATTACGACCGCCCCCCTCAAGAAGGCTGCGAAGATTAATGGGCGGCGTATTCCGTGTCAACTCGGGATCGGTGAAAACTTCTGCTGTGCTGACAAAGACTTGCGGTACGGCGACGAGGAACCAGGGTTCGGGCAGGGTGACCGGCTGCAGGCGCTCGCCGACGCCCTCGGCGAAGGCGGCGCGGCCGCGTACGAATACCGGTACATCGGCGCCCAGGGCCAGGCCCAGTTCGGCGAGGCGATCCTCACCCAGGTGGGTCTGCCAGAGGTGGTCGAGGCCGAGCAGGGTGGTGGCGGCATCCGAGCTGCCGCCGCCGATGCCGCCGCCCATGGGCAGGCGTTTGTCGAGCCATATGTCGGCGCCCAGGCGAGTGCCGGATTCCTGCTGCAGGCGCCTGGCGGCGCGGACGATCAGGTTGCTCTCATGGGGCACGCCGGGCACGTCTGTGCGCAGGTGGATCTCCCCATCCTGGCGCAAGGCGAAGCCGAGTTCGTCGCCATGTTCGAGGAACTGGAACAGGGTCTGCAGCTCGTGATAGCCATCGGCGCGGCGGCCGAGGATATGCAGCATGAGGTTGAGCTTGGCCGGAGCCGGGAGGATCAGCTGTGCGTCCTGCATGGCGTGCCTACTGGCCGAGCTGGCGCGGTTGCCAGTCCTTGATCACCAGGGTGACGTCGAGATCGGCGCCCTTGAGCTTGATGCGCTCGGGCAGGGTGAAGCCGTTCTGCTCCACGTAGCTGAGGTACTGCACCTGCCAGCCGTCCTGCTCCAGGCTCGCCAGGTGGCTCTTGCCGTCCAGGGTCAGCCGGCTGCGGCTATCCGGGGCAGGCAGGCCGCGCACCCACCATTGCAGGTGGGACACCGGCAGGCGCCAACCCAGCTGTTCTTCCAGCAGGGCTTCGGGAGATTCGGCTTCGTAGCGGCCCTGGTTGGCCACTTCGAGGGTGATGGCGCCCGGGTGCCCGGTGAGGCGGGCGGCGCCACGACCCAGCGGGCCGGAAAGGCGGATGTCGTAGTAGTCGCGGCGCTGCAGCCAGAACAGCGTGCCGCTGCCGGAGTCCTTCGGTGCGCGGATGCCGACCTTGCCGGCGATCTGCCAGCCGTCGAGGGCAGCGACCTGTTCCTTGTGGGCTTTCCACTGGGCCGGGTCGCCCTGGCCGTCAACGGTCTCGTGGGAGGTGAGGCCGGCGCAGCCCGTGAGCAGGAGCAGCGCGCCGGCGGCTAGCAGTGAACGTAGACGCATGGATCAGAGGGTCTCGGAGCCGGTCAGGCGCTGCAGGGTGCCGCGCAGGATCGGGCTGTCGGGTTGGGTCTTTAGGGCTTCGGTCCAGACTTCGCGTGCTTCGCTCTGCTTGCCGCGGGTCCAGAGCACTTCGCCCAGGTGGGCGGCCACTTCGTGATCGGGGAATTCCTTCAGGGCCTGGCGCAGCAGGCGCTCGGCCTCGTCCATGTTGCCCAGGCGGAAGTTGATCCAGCCGAGGCTGTCGAGGATGGCGGGGTCGTCCGGCTTGAGCTGGTGTGCCTTTTCGACCAGTTGGCGGGCTTCCTCGTAGCGCGTGGTGCGATCAGCAAGGGTGTAGCCGAGGGCGTTGAGCGCCATGGCATTTTCCGGTTCACGCTCGAGGATGAAGCGCAGGTCGCGCTCCAGTTGCGCCAGGTCGCCGCGCTTCTCCGCGAGCATCGCGCGCGTATAGAGGAGGTTGAGGTCGTCGGGGAACTGCTGCAGGCCCTGGTGGATGACTTTCCAGGAGCGATCCGGCTGCTGGCGCTCTGCGAAGCTCTCGGCCTCGATCAGGTACAGCTGGATGGCGTAATCGGGCTGGGCCTCGCGAGCCTTGTCCAGGTGCGCGGCGGCCTCGTCGGGGCGGTTGGCGTCCAGCAGGATCTCGGTCTGGCGCAGCTGGGCCGGCAGGTAGTCGTTGCCGGCACCGACCAGTGCGTACTCGATCAGCGCACTTTCCTTGTCGCCACGCTTCTCGTAGACCTGGCCGAGGTTGAAGTGGGCGGAATCCACATGGCTGCCCCGGTCGACCAGTTCTTCGAGGTAGACCTGGGCTTCGTCCCAGGCCTCGCCCTCCATGCACACCAGCGCCAGGGAGAAGCGCAGGTCGTCGTCATCGGGGAACTGTTGCACCAGGCCGGCGAACTCGGACTTGGCCTCGTCCAGGCGGTTCTCTTCCACCAGCAGGCGGGCATAGGTCAGGCGCAGGCGCTTGTCGTCCGGGTGCTGCTTGATGCCCCTTTGCAGCAGGGGCAGGGCTTCGTCGGTGCGATCGAGGCTCTGCAGCAGGCGCGCGCGCAGCAGGATCGGC
Source organism: Pseudomonas sp. 57B-090624 (assembly GCF_003234055.1). NCBI lineage: Bacteria > Pseudomonadati > Pseudomonadota > Gammaproteobacteria > Pseudomonadales > Pseudomonadaceae > Pseudomonas > Pseudomonas sp. 57B-090624. The sequence goes on along the minus strand of NZ_QKRU01000016.1, from coordinate 100,020 downwards.
GGGATCTGCTGGTCGTCGGAGGGGATGTCCTCCAGCAGCGAGAGGGCTTCTTCGGTGCGGCCGTCCTGTTGCAGCAGCACGGCCTTGCCGAACACCAGCTGGCTGTTGTCCGGGTACTTGGCGAGCAGGCGGTCGAAACTCTGTAGCAGGCCGGCGCGGGTGTCCGGGTCGGTCTCGGCGGCGGAGAGGGCGAGGAAGTCGAAATGGGTGTCGCCCTGGCCCTGCAGCACCTTCTCCATATAGGTCATGGATTCGTCGTAGCGGCCGCCTCGGGCCAGCTGTACGGCGGCGGCGCGCTGGGCGTCGAGGTTGTCCGGGGCGTTTTTCGCCCAGATCAGCGCGGTGTCCAGCGCGGCCTGGTCGGCGCCCAGGTACTCGGCGATGCGGAAGGCACGTTCGGCAACGCCGGCGTCCTGGGTCGCATTGGCCTGCTGGACATAGTTGCCAAGGGCGATATCGAAGCGATTGCGCTGCCCGGCCACTTCGGCCGAGAGCAGGGCGAACAGGGTGTCGCGGCTGAAGGAGCCATAGACTTCCGGCTTGGATTCGGGCGCCTGGCTGGTGTCTTCCACCGGCGGGGTACCGTCCGGGGAGGAAGGGGCCAGGGTCTGGCAACCGCCGACGAGCAGGAGGGCGGTCAGCAACGCGAAGGATTTATTCATAGGGGAAAAGGCGACTAACCTGCGGTCGGAGCATCATGACACAAGCGGCTGGGCAAGCCCATGGGGCAAGGGCCGATACATTGTCGGGCGGGTTCATGGTGATTGTGACAATAGCGAGCGGTGGTTGTTCTCAATCTGTCGAAGGAGGACAATTGCGCGCCTCCTGATTTCGTTAGCGACCCTGCATGGCCTTTCTTGCCCTCGGTATCAACCACAAAACCGCGTCCGTGGATGTGCGTGAGCGCGTGGCTTTTACCCCCGAGCAACTGGTCGAGGCCCTGCAACAGCTGTGTCGCCTCACGCCCAGTCGCGAGGCGGCGATCCTCTCCACCTGCAACCGCAGCGAGCTGTACCTGGAGCAGGATCAGGTTTCCGCCGACGAGGTCCTCGCCTGGCTCGCCGGCTACCACAACCTCAGCCTCGAAGAACTGCGCGCCTGCGCCTACGTGCACCAGGACGACTCTGCCGTGCGCCACATGATGCGCGTCGCCTCGGGGCTCGATTCCATGGTCCTCGGCGAGCCGCAGATCCTCGGCCAGATGAAATCCGCCTACGCCGTGGCGCGTGAGGCCGGCACCGTCGGCCCGCTGCTGGGGCGCCTGTTCCAGGCCACCTTCAGCACCGCCAAGACCGTGCGCACCGATACCGCGATCGGCGAGAACCCGGTCTCCGTGGCGTTCGCCGCGGTCAGCCTGGCCAAGCAGATCTTCACCGACATGCACCGCAGCCAGGCGCTGCTGATCGGCGCCGGCGAGACCATCACCCTGGTCGCCCGCCACCTGCATGAGCAGGGCGTGAAGCGCATCGTCGTCGCCAACCGCACCCTGGAGCGCGCCAGCATGCTCGCCGAGCAGTTCGGTGCCCACGCGGTGTTGCTGGCCGATATCCCGGACGAGCTGGTCAACAGCGACATCGTCATCAGCTCCACCGCCAGCCAGCTGCCGATCCTCGGCAAGGGGGCGGTCGAGCGCGCGCTGAAGCAGCGCAAGCACAAGCCGATCTTCATGGTCGACATCGCCGTCCCCCGCGACATCGAGCCCGAGGTCGGCGAGCTGGACGACGTCTACCTCTATACCGTCGATGACCTCCACGAAGTGGTCGCCGAGAACCTCAAGAGCCGCCAGGGTGCCGCCCAGGCCGCCGAGGAGCTGGTCGGCAGCGGTGTGCAGGAGTTCATGCAGCGCCTGCGCGAGCTGGCCGCCGTGGACGTGCTGCGCGCCTACCGCCAGCAGGCCGAGCGGACCCGCGACGAGGAACTGGCCAAGGCGCAGCGCATGCTGGCCAACGGCAGCTCCGCCGAGGATGTCATGGCCCAGCTCGCCCGTGGCCTCACCAACAAGCTGCTGCACGCGCCCAGCGTGCAGCTGAAAAAACTCTCCGCCGACGGCCGCTTCGACGCGCTCGCCGTGGCCCAGGAACTCTTCGCCCTCGACGAGGGCACGGACAAGCAAGCCCAATGAAAGCGTCATTGCTCAACAAGCTCGACATCCTCCAGGACCGTTTCGAGGAACTCACGGCCCTGCTCGGCGATGGCGAAGTCATCAGCGACCAGACCAGGTTCCGCGCCTATTCCAAGGAATACGCCGAGGTCGAGCCGGTCATCCTCGCCTTCCGCGAGTTCCGCAAGGTGCAGTCCGACCTCGAGGGCGCCCAGGCGCTGCTCAAGGACAGCGACCCGGACCTGCGCGAGATGGCCGAGGAAGAGGTCGCCCAGGCCCGCGAGCAACTGGTCGAGCTGGAGGCCCGCCTGCAGCGCATGCTGCTGCCCAAGGACCCCAACGACGGCCGCAACGTGTTCCTCGAGATCCGCGCCGGCACCGGCGGCGACGAGGCGGCGATCTTCTCCGGCGACCTGTTCCGCATGTACTCGCGCTACGCCGAGCGCCAGGGCTGGCGGGTCGAGATCCTCTCCGAGAACGAGGGCGAGCACGGCGGCTATAAAGAGGTGATCGCCCGCGTCGAGGGTGACAACGTCTACGCCAAGCTCAAGTTCGAGTCCGGCGCGCACCGCGTGCAGCGGGTCCCGGAAACCGAATCCCAGGGCCGCATCCACACCTCCGCCTGCACCGTCGCCGTGCTCCCCGAGCCGGACGAACAGGCCGCCATCGAGATCAACCCGGCGGACCTGCGCATCGACACCTACCGCTCCTCCGGTGCCGGCGGCCAGCACGTGAACAAGACCGACTCCGCCGTGCGCATCACCCACATCCCCAGCGGGATCGTGGTCGAGTGCCAGGAAGAGCGCTCCCAGCACAAGAACCGCGCCAAGGCCATGGCCTGGCTCGCGGCCAAGCTGAACGACCAGCAGGAAGCCGCCGCGCACAAGGAAATCTCCGAGACCCGCAAGCTGCTGGTGGGCTCCGGGGATCGTTCCGAGCGCATCCGCACCTACAACTATCCGCAGGGCCGGGTCACCGATCACCGCATCAACCTGACCCTCTACGCGCTGGACGACGTGCTCGCCGGCAGTGTCGAGTCGGTCATCGAGCCGCTGCTCGCCGAATACCAGGCCGACCAGTTGGCCGCCCTGGGGGACTGACGTGACCATCATCGCCAGCCTGCTCAGCGAGGCCCGCCTGCCGGACTCGCCAAGCGCCCGCCTGGATGCCGAACTGCTGCTCGCCGCCGCCCTGGGCAAGCCGCGCAGCTTCCTCCACACCTGGCCCGAGCGCGTGGTCAGCGGTGAGGCCGCCGAGCTCTACGCGAGCTACCTTGCGCGCCGCCGCAACGGCGAGCCGGTCGCCTACATCCTCGGTCACCAGGGCTTCTGGAGCCTGGACCTGGAAGTCGCCCCGCACACCCTGATCCCCCGTCCCGACACCGAGCTGCTGGTGGAAACCGCCCTGGCCCTGGTAGCGGCGGCCCCCGCCCGCGTGCTCGACCTCGGCACCGGCAGCGGCGCCATCGTCCTGGCGCTGGCCTGCGAGCGCCCGCTCTGGCGCCTGATCGGCGTCGACCGCATCGATGACGCCGTGGCCCTGGCCGAACGCAACCGCGTGCGGCTGAAGCTGGACAACGTCGAGTTCCGCGAGAGCCACTGGTTCTCCAGCCTGGGCGTCGAGCGCTTCGACCTCATCGTCAGCAACCCGCCCTACATCGCCGCCCGCGACCCGCACCTGGAGGAGGGCGATGTGCGCTTCGAACCCTCCAGTGCCCTGGTTTCCGGCGCCGACGGGCTGGACGACATCCGCCTGATCGTCAGCGAGGCCCCCGCTCACCTCAATGCCGGTGGCTGGCTGCTGCTGGAGCATGGCTACGACCAGGCCGGCGCCGTGCGCGAACTGCTGGCCCGCCAGGGCTTCGAGGCGGTTGAAAGCCGTCGCGACCTGGGCGGCCACGAGCGCATCAGCCTGGGGCGGTTGCCATGCTGAGCGACGAAGAACTCCTGCGTTACAGCCGGCAGATCCTCCTGCCGCAGATCGACGTCGACGGCCAATTGCGCCTGAAGGCGGCTCGCGTACTGATAGTGGGCGTCGGCGGCCTCGGTTCGCCCGTCGCCCTCTACCTGGCTGCCGCTGGCGTCGGCGAACTGCACCTGGCGGATTTCGACAGCGTCGACCTGACCAACCTGCAGCGCCAGATCATCCACGACAGCCACGGCGTCGGGCAGCTCAAGGTCGACTCGGCCATGGCCCGCCTCGCCGCGCTCAACCCCCAGGTGCGCCTGGTGCCGCACCGTGCCGCGCTGGACGTCGACTCCCTGGCCGAGGCCGTCGCGGCCGTGGACCTGGTGCTCGACTGCACCGACAACTTCGGCACCCGCGAGGCGGTCAACGCCGCCTGCGTGGCCGCGCGCAAGCCGCTGGTTTCCGGCGCTGCGATCCGCCTCGAAGGCCAGCTGTCGGTGTTCGACCCGCGCCGCGACGACAGCCCCTGCTACCACTGCCTCTACGGCCATGGCAGCGAAGCCGAGCTGACCTGCAGCGAAGCCGGTGTGGTCGGGCCGCTGGTGGGGCTGGTCGGCAGCCTGCAGGCCCTGGAAGCACTCAAGCTGCTGGCCGGTTTCGGTGAGCCCCTGGTCGGCCGCCTGCTGCTGGTGGACGCCCTCGGCGGCCGCTTCCGCGAGCTGCGGGTCAAGCGCGACCCGGGCTGCAGCGTCTGCGGGAACGCGCATGCCTGACCAGGCTCCCGTCGGCGTCTTCGACTCCGGCGTCGGCGGCCTGTCGGTGCTGCGCGAGATCCGCGCGTTGCTGCCGAGCGAATCCCTGATGTACGTGGCCGACAGTGGCCATATCCCCTACGGCGAGAAGAGCCAGGAGTTCATCCGCGAGCGCAGCCTGGCGATCACCCGCTTTTTGCTGGAGCAGGGCGCCAAGGCCCTGGTGCTGGCGTGCAACACCGCCACCGTGGCGGCGGTCGCGGACCTGCGGGAACGTTATCCACAGCTGCCCATCGTCGGCATGGAGCCGGCGGTGAAGCCCGCTGCCGCCGCCACCCGTTCCGGCGTGGTCGGCGTGCTGGCCACCACCGGCACCCTCAAGAGCGCCAAGTTCGCCGCCCTGCTCGATCGCTTCGCCAATGACGTGCGCGTGGTCACCCAGCCCTGCCCGGGCCTGGTGGAGCGCATCGAGGCGGGTGAGCTGGACGGCGAGGCGACCCGCGCGCTGCTCTGGAGCTATGTGCAGCCGCTGCTGGCCGAGGGCTGCGACACGCTGATCCTCGGCTGTACCCACTACCCCTTCCTGCGCCCGTTGCTGGCCGGCATGGTTCCCGAATCGGTGCGCCTGGTGGACACCGGCGCGGCCGTGGCACGGCAGCTGCAACGGCTGCTCGAGGCTCGTGGCCAGCTGGCGCGCGGACCGGTGCAGGGCTGTCGTTTCTGGAGCAGCGGCGAGCCTGCGGCACTGCAGAATGTGCTGCCGATACTCTGGGGTGAAAAGGCTGTTTGCGTGTCGGATCTCGGCTTTTAAAAAAACCTTGAACTTGCTGGCAGCCATCTTTCTCTTAGTCCAAACGTATCTATAATCGCTACAAATCGTACGTTTTGAACCTGTCGATTAAGTCTGAATAAGGAAGTTTCCATGAAGAAACTGTTCTCTATGGCCGCCATTGCGGCCATTTGCGTGGGGCAGAGTGTTGCGGCGCAGGCAGCGGATGTTTCTCTCGATGTTGGTCAGACTGGCGAATCGACCATGGTCTATCGCCTCGCGACCCAGTTCGATTTCTCCAGCAGCTGGTTCCAGACCGACGTGGGTCGCCTGACCGGCTACTGGGATGCCGGCTACACCTACTGGGACGGTGACGAGACCTCCAGCAACCACAGCATTTCCTTCGCCCCGGTATTCGTCTACGAGTTCGCCGGCGAAACCGTGAAGCCCTATGTCGAAGCCGGTATCGGCGTCGCCCTGTTCGCCAACACCGAGCTGGAGAACAACGAGCTGGGTTCCTCCTTCCAGTTCGAAGACCGCATCGGCGCCGGCCTGCGCTTCAGCAACCAGGAAGTCGGCATCCGCGCCATCCACTACTCCAACGCCGGCATCAAGCAGCCGAACGATGGGGTAGAGGCCTACAGCCTGCACTACCGCGTTTCCTTCTAAGCGCGAGCGACACGAAGAACCGGGCCTGGCGCCCGGTTTTTTTATTTCACCATGACTCCAGCACCGCATTTCGCTGGACTACGCCCAAGCCCGATACAGCAGGTTTATCAATAACTTAGGCGAGTTCAACATATGCCGGTGCTTTCCGAAACCTGACCCGGCTTCCCCTCTGCTGACCCCTATGAGGCTCCTGGAAACCGGGTCTTTCCGAGGAGTCATCGTGGCAAAAATCAAGCTCACCAAGTCCGCAGTCGATGCGGCACAACCTCAGGCGCAGGCCGTCGAATTCCGGGACACGCTGGTGCCCGGCTTCCTGTGCAAGGTTACGCCAGCAGGCCGCAAGGTGTTCATGCTCCAGTATCGGACGAACGCCGGCGAACGCCGCAAGCCCGCCTTGGGCCTCTATGGGGAACTCACCGTCGAACAAGCCCGTTCCCTTGCCCAGGAGTGGCTGGCCGAGGTCCGTCGGGGTGGTGACCCCGGTGCGGCCAAGACCGCCGCGCGCAAGGCCCCGACCGTCGCTGAACTGTGTGTGAAGTTCATGGAGGACCACTCCAAGCAGCGCAACAAGCCCAGCACGCAGGCCGGCTACCAAAAGTGCATCACCCGTAACATCATCCCGATGCTGGGCCGCATGAAGGTGCAGGACGTGAAACGCCCGGACGTGGCCGGGGCGATGAAGAAGATGGCGCACAAGCCCGCGGACGCGAACCGCACGTTCAGCGTGATGCGCAAGATGTTCAACCTGGCCGAAGTCTGGGGCTACCGGCCGGACGGCACCAACCCGTGCCGCCATGTCCCGATGTACCCCAACGGCAAGGCCACGCACCTCATCAGCGACGAGGAGATGGGCAAGCTGTTCCGGTATCTCGACTATCTGGAAACCGATGGGTTGGGGCTGGATCATGCGATCCTTCCGCTGGCCATCCGGTTGCAATTCGAGTTCGCGGGCCGCCGCTCCGAGATCGTCACCCTGCAATGGGATTGGGTGGATTTGGAGAACCGGCGCGTGGTCTGGCCCGACAGCAAGACCGGCGGCATGTCCAAGCCCTTAAGCGAGGAAGCCTACCGCCTGCTTTCCACCGCGCCGCACCAGGACGGTTGCCCGCACGTGTTCCCGTCCCCGAATCATCCGGGGCAGCACCTGACCACGGGCGAGTATTACAGCGGCTGGACGCGCATCCTCAAGCGCGCCGGCGTGACCCACGTGGGCACGCACGGCATCCGCCACCGTTCGGCCACCGACATCGCTAACTCGGGGATTCCGGTGAAGGTCGGCATGGCGCTGACGGCGCACAAGACCGTGGCAATGTTCATGCGTTACGTCCACACCGAGGACAAACCGGTACGCGAGGCGGCCGAACTGGTGGCGAACCGGCGCAAGGCGATCACCGGGGCGCAGCGCCCGGTAGAGGTGGCAGCATGAGCAGGTTCCAACACATGGCTTCTGCTGCCGGAATTGTCGCGACACTGTCACGACAATTTCAGGGTCCCCTCCTTGGCCGGCTGCGGGACTGGAAAAGTATGCCCGTTTCGGGCATACTTTAGAGGTTGCCTGACATGAATGTCCTCAAGCGCAAGGACTTTGCACGGTGGCAGGCGGGCGAGAAGCTGCCCGATGCCGCCTTGTGCCGGGCGGTTCACGAGATGGAGGCTGGCCTGATTGATGCTGACCTGGGCGGCTTCCTCTACAAAAAGCGGGTGGCCCGTCTTGGTGGCGGCAAGAGCGGCGGTTATCGAACGCTGCTGTCAGCGCGAATCGGTAGCCGCTATGTGTTTCTGCATGGATTCCCAAAAAGCGATAAGGCGAACATCACGCAGGACGAAAGGAAGGCGCTGCAGTTCGCCGGAAAGGTGTTTCTGGAGCTATCGGCAGAGGACTTGATGAAAGCGCTGCAGATAGGCGTTCTATTGGAGGTGTGTTGTGACGAGCAAGCTCATTGAATCCCTGCGCGGCGATCTGGCCGCGCTGCACGATGCCGGCGCGATCGGCAAGGTGACGATGCGCGAGTTCGACGCCATCTGCCCGCCGCCAGTACGGGAGTTCAGCGCGGCCGACATCAAGCGGCTGCGCGAGGAACTGAAGTTCAGCCAGCCGGTGTTCGCACTGCACCTGCACACCACGGCATCCACGGTACGCAAGTGGGAGCAAGGCGACACCCATCCTGCAGGGCCAGCCCTCAAACTGCTCAATGTCATCGCGAACAAGGGGCTGCAGGCAATCCTTTGATCAAGACAAATAGGTCTGCACTTCCCGCAGACATCTGCCTCAAATGAAGTTACGATGTTTAACGGTTGTAAAAACATCTATGGAGGTAACGGGTGGCGGAGACGAGAAACGTGTTTATCAGCCATGTCCATAAGGACGATCATGGACTCCAGAAGCTCAAAGATCTACTGGCTCCGAAGGGTCTGGATGTCAGAGACTCCTCGATTCATACAGGGAAGTTCAACAACGCCACTGATGAGCACTACATAAAGACCCAAATTCTGGCACCTGCGATCAACTGGGCTGGCGTCTTCATTTGCTACGTTTCTCCCCAGACAAAAGATAGCGATTGGGTTAACTGGGAGATTGAATATGCTGCAAAGCAGGGCAAACGCATTGTGGGCGTTTGGGAACATGGTGAAAAAGAATGTGATATTCCCGATGCCTTGAAGGAATACGCTGACGCCTTGGTTGGTTGGAACGGCGATGCAATCATTGATGCGATTAATGGCAAAGACACATGGGAAAAGCCTGATGGTGGTTCCTGCAGCACTGTTCCCCTTAAGCGACACCCCTGCTGATGGCTCGCATTCACTCCTACGTGGTGCGCTACGACAGTGGTTTTGCACCCAATCCGTTTTATGGTCACTGTACGCTAGTAACCTGTAAGCCAGGTATTCGCCGCAGTGCCGAAGTTGGTGACTGGGTCATCGGCAGCGGCAGCAATGCCCATGGCGTGGGTCGAGGTGGACATCTTGTGTACGGCATGCGCGTTACCGAGGTAATGACACTCGACGAATATGCGCTGAATCCCAGGTTTGAATCGAAAAAACCTTTTCGCAACGGAAGCCGGAAGCAAAGTTGTGGAGACAACATCTACTTTAGAGATGGGCCTGAGGCAGCTTGGCAGCAACGAGATTCTTTTCACTCCCGGGAAGACGGAACACTTAATCCTCAGCACGTACAGCGCGACACTGGAGTAAACAGGGTTTTGGTCAGCAATGACTTTGTTTATTTCGGAGGGACGGGGCCAAAGTTCCCTCTAGAACTGCAAGACCGAAATGGTAGACCTCTGTGCAAAAGTGGCATAGGGTTGACTTGCTTTAATGATCCTCAACTGCTTGCCAATCTAGAGAAATGGATACGTAGTTTGGGTGTTGCCGGCTATCAAGGGCCCCCATTCGAATGGCTCACTCTTCGCGGATAATTTGACATGCAAAAAGAAGGATCTCTTCTGCTCTCGGATTATGCAGCAGAAATTGCAGCTACCGATGTGCTCAATCCGACCGATTTTTCCCCAGTTCTTCAAGGTTTATATGGGGAAATAGGCGGAATTATGGCTACGGCAAAAAAGCATATTCGGGAGAAATCCGCCTATCCTGGGTTTAAGAAGGCGGCCGAAGAAGAGTTTGGCGACACTCTCTGGTATCTGGCAGCGCTCTGCAGGCGTATGCAAATTCCCCTTGAAGAGGTTTTTGCCGAGGCAGCGAACCATGGGGATTTTAAGAACGTGGGAGCCGCCAGCGACATGGCCGAGGGCGCGTTGGCTTACATTGCCATGCCAATTGCTGAACCGGGTTCGGTGGATACCACGCTGGTACGTTTAGGTCAGTCAGCCGCAGCATTGTTGGGTAGTTCCCCTACGCATAGTGATCTAGTTTCCTTTGCACGAGCTTATTTGGACGCCATTCGTGCTGCCGAATTGATATTTTCAGAAGTGGCGCGCGGCAATCTTCGGAAAGCTCGCGGGGCCTTTTTAGAGCCACAACCTGCTGATTTAATTGGTCTTGATTTCGATAGCGATTTCGGGGATGAAGAACAACTGCCCAGAAATTTCAAAATTAGAGTCAATCAACGAGGAAGCGGAAAGAGCTATCTTCAATGGAATGGGGTATTTATAGGAGACCCTCTGACTGACAATATTGCTGACCGCGATGGTTATCGATTTCACGACGTCTTCCATTTTTCATATGCGGCCGTACTACATTGGTCACCCGTGATTCGGGCATTGATCAAGCATAAACGAAAAAGCAAGCCGAAGTACGATGAGGAGCAGGATAGTGGTCGAGCCATTGTTGTTGAAGAAGGCCTTACTGCCTGGATTTTTTCTAGAGCAAAGGAATTGAATTTCTTCGAGAAGCAGGAGAAGATTTCTCTGGGAATTCTGAAAACCATTGGTGAATTTGTTAGCGGCTATGAAGTGGAAAAGTGTCCGCTGAAGTTGTGGGAGAAAGCTATCCTTGACGGGTATGCCGTTTTTCGGCAGCTCAAAGAAAATCAGGGAGGTTGGATCATTGGCGACCGTGAACAGCGCACAATCAAATATATGCCGCTGGAGCTTGAGAAATGAAGACTCACCCTTTTGTCGAGGCGGTGGCCTCGCTGCAGTTTGAAAACTGTTTTAACCCGTATTCAGATCGTTGCGAAGTGCATGACCGTCGCGATGCACCTCGGCGCCGAACTGCGGCGCTTTCTGCCATGCTGCGTTGCGCGCTGGAGGAACCGGTCGATGCAATATGGATTGGCCGAGACCTTGGATACCGTGGGGGGCGCCGCACGGGGCTGGCCCTGACTGATGACGTTCACATGACCCATCATGCCAAGCGTTGGGACCTCGATTTAGTTGCAGAACGACCTACCGTAGGAAGCGCAGTGGCTGAGCGAACTGCTGCAGTCATATGGAACATGCTGGAGCACATTGATGCTCGTATCTTCCTTTGGAACGTCTTCCCACTTCATCCGCACGAATCGGGTGATCCGTTTACCAACCGGCAGCACAATGCTCGTGAAAGACGTGCGGGCGAAGAATTGCTGCAGCAACTTATTGACCTATTGCAGCCATCCCGCATCGTTGCCATAGGAAATGACGCTGCCGCAGCAGCTCATCGCATCACGGATACGGTGCCCGTTATTTGTGTGAGGCATCCGAGTTACGGTGGCCAAACACAGTTTCAGGAGCAAATTTCGGAACTCTATGGATACCCACTACGGAATCAATCACTTTTTTGAACGGGCGTTGGCGGTTTCTTTAACCAGTTGCAATCGATGCTGCGAGCCAGCTGATCACATTGTCGCGGATATGGCTAGCGTCCCTTATCATCGATGGCCATCGTGAGGTGAGTGTGAAAGAGCCGAGCGAAGTCCACGTCGGCAAGATCTCCATCGGCGAAGTAGCCTCGATCCTTGGAGAGATTCAACGCCGCTCCCCCCGGTGAAGGGACAGGCAATACCTTGGCGGCTGGGTGAAAGTGTCTGAACAGTTCGTGCTCCGCCTCTACGCCCTCCATGCCCCCGATGAATACTGCCGCAACTAAGTCTTCACGTGACAGCATTTGCTCGCGCATCATCAACAGGCTCGCTTCCCGCTCATTGGGAATCGCTTCGGTATAAACGACATTCTGGAAGTGCTTGTTCTCTTCGGGATAGCGGTCCTCAAAGAATCTACTCTGATACAAGATCACTGACTGGGAGTAGTCCACACCCAAGTCTTCACAGATTGTCCAGATCATCGGCGTAATGGCAGGATGGCCGCCCCAGACAATCTTGTGCCGACGAATCACAGCCATTGCCAACTCTCGTACTGCACATTGGATAAGGAACGGATTAGCCGTTTCATGATAAGTGCCTCGGCCAACAAGCGGCACGCTGGCCGAAAGGAAGATGGCGCTCATGCTCAAGCCACCCAATCTGCAAATTGCCAACCTGCCTCGCTCGACTTGACCCATCGTGCGGAATGGATGTACTGGCCAAGCCAGTCCAAATGTCCTAGCCATCGAGGATGCAAGCCGACGTGATCGTAGACAACGGCGACTGACTGATCAGGTGAATTTGTCGAGGCCTCATGCAGTGTTGTCGATGTAGGAACACCAACCGTGGGATACACCACCACTGCCCGACCATCTGGCAGTCGGATATGAACGGCCCTGTTACTCCCCACTCCGATTACTTGACCACCGATCGTTTGAATGGCATTTCGCAGATTGCTCACAAGATTGACGGAACGCACGGCATGGCTCTGACTGCGGACTTCCTCAAGTTGCAAGCAGATGCGCTCTACCGCCCCGTCGGCCAGACGCCCTGTGCCCGGGTCTACTTCTTCGGGCAATAGTTCTGCCCGGCTTGCAGTAGCTGTGCGCGCAGAAGGTGTGGCATCCGGCCAGCCGACCCGAAGAACGCTGATGCCCTTGGCCAACGCGCGTCCGAACTCCGCGCTCGTCCAGCGACTTTCGAAATAACCTGGCGTGTCGAGCATCACGAGCACATCAGAATCGCAGAGCCGATGCCACAGCATGGTCTGGAAGTCCTCCGCAGGTGGAATGCCGTGCGTGTCGAGGAATACGTCGAAAAGTCGAACTGACAAAGCGTCAAACAGTTGCAAAGCAGCTTCTCGGGCTTCACCTCGGCGGTAGCTCACAAAAACCCGCCGCTGCCGAGGGAGTAATCCTGCACATTCCAGCAATGCGGTCGCAACGCGTTGTGCACCACCTGCTGCATACGCTAGGCAGTTGAGCGGTTGCAACATTGCAGGAATCTCTGCGCTGACTCTACTGACATCCGACGCCACCGGCAGCAATGGGATGCCACGCTCTAACAGCTTTGCAACATTGGCAATAGGAGCATTCTCACCTCCAAAAAAAACTGCGGCGGCTGATCTTTGCTGCGGCGGCTCGAACGATTCGGGACAAATATCCCATCCGACCTCATGACCCAGCCTCAGATTGAACATGCCTACGGCGTGAGCCACGATATTCTCAAGCTCAGAAATCTGAGCAGCACTTGGTGCCCCAAGTATTGCAAGCTGATATAGAGAAGGCATGTTTACCTTAGTCGAATAATTTTTAGAAATCGGGCGAAAGCATCCCACTCAGGCACGATTCCTGTGGGCCTCCAGGCAAATTAATACCGTTGCCATTCTGGAGCCAACAGTCCATCCAAGAATCTAGATCGAACGGAAACAAAAGAATCCTTGCCTACATCATTTCCCCGCACGGCCATATCTTCAATCGCTTCTGCATCATCAAGTTTAATTTCTACCGGAGTCTGTTGATTAATCCGAAGATGGCGTGTTGGGCCTAAAAAACCATCGGCCAAAACTAGTGCCCCATGCTCCTGGGCAGCAAAGAAGAGATCGGCACTATTGGGTGCCCATCCAGCTTTCCCTTTTCCAAGGGACTCCGTGAAATCGCTTTCACTGCCCATTGTGCCGACACTTAAAACATCTATTCGATCCAAGGGTATTTTTAGATAGCGAACAGCTTCTGCCAGTGCGGGGAGAATTGGATTGTTCGCCCAAACACCACCATCAAGAAAAGATTCAGGCGCAACCGGCCCATCCCAGACAGATTCGTCAAAATATGTAGGGGCAGCTGAAGATGCAAGTGCGGCATCGACCGCTGAGATATCTCGAAATGCTGTTCTATCTGGGGTATGGGCTGTGACAATAGCTTCAGCTTGTCCATGTTTGGCTCTTACTGTAGGAATAACGAGCCTGCAGCATGAGGCATCAGTTATTCTCCTATCACCATACACTTTGCACAGTAAATCTCGGAGCGTGGAAGATTCGTGCTTGGATTTCAACCAATGTCGAAGCTTCCTATCTTTTGGGAAAATTAACGGTCCTTGCTCTTGGTAGAATTTCAATATATCGCGCGGAGCTATTCCGAGGGCAAGCCCGATTGCGAGTATTGCACCTGTCGATGTGCCAGCCACTAAATCGAAATGCGATACTAGATTGTTACCGCCACCACTCCTGAGCATGTCATCCCACTTAGCCAAGACGGCGGCAGTAAACGTCCCTCGCAATCCTCCCCCATCAAGAGCAAGAATTCGAAAATTACGCCCCCGTGAAACACTGCGCCGCACGAGCGGCAGAAGCTTTAGCTGATTGACAATGGTTTCTACAATACGTTCGATAGACGTATCGTTCGCAATTTCTCGGTTTGCATTCTCAGATAGTCCATTTTGCAATCTTGAAGGCAAGCTCGGGTTGTCCTTTAGATAACCCGCAATTGCTCCCCCAAATCCTGCAACAACGAAACCTGGCTTTCCGAGTTCTAGCATCGCATCAAGCTCAGTGGGGACCCCTGCTTTGGCCTTATTTATGTCCCACCACTTACCTCCAACGCAGACAACCGCATCCGATCGCTCGGCCATCCAGTCTCGCATTGGAGTTAAATCACTATTGCTTACTCCATCAGCTTCTGCGGGAACTATTTGCACCGCTGCGAATTGGCGTTGGATTTCTATTTCTGCAATTTGTTCATCTGTTTCGGCAAATTTTTGAGCACGAACCAATGTTAAGGCTCCTACCTCACCTCCCGCATGAAGAAAATCTCTCGCGGCATCTTCTAATGGTTTAGACAAGGACGGGTGACTGCCATGAATCACTGAACCTCCCTCGCTAAATATTCGCGATGCTAGTGCCTTCACAAACAAGCATATTTCTTCTTGCCGCTCATCTGGAGCAGATCCTGAGAGGTGAATTCGCACCCCTGCAAGAGGTTGTCTTGGAATCATGCGTTAAACCTGGTTGGCTGGAACGATTAAATTACGAGTAATTTCCCCTGATCTCAATGGCTTTTTCGATCCAGTCCTCAAGGTTTTCCTTGATGTGACTGTACACATTAGTACTGGAGGAATATGGCGGATTGTAAGTTTTTACGATTTCATCCATGGAGACACCATTTATAGTGAATTTTGAAAATGGATTGCTTCCCTTTTCCGCTTGATCTCCGTCGCTATCCTTGAGATTGTGGATGTAGATCCCAAGCACCCCCTTCTTATCCTTCCACGCTTTCTTTATTTCGTAGTTAATCCATTTTCTCCCAGCCGTATTCTCTCCAACAAGAATGATTGCAACCGTCTTTCCTTTTAATTGCTCATCAATCCACTCTTGAATTGCATCATCTCCGCCTGCCTTCACATCTTCCCAGTCGTTATCGGAAGCGGGCTTGTTTCCATCTATAACACCCATGCTTCTGACTTGGGCAGCTCTCCAGTTGTCTGGCTGGTAGTGAAAGCTGTAAAAGGCTCTACGCGTCATTTTTTCTCCTGATGCTTCTTTGCGGCTAAAGATACGATTTCCATCCAAGTCACAATTTACAACAAGTATCTTCATTTGTTGAAATTTGGGGTGACTTGCGTGGGCATCCCCGGCCAAGTGGACATGGCCGGTCGCGCTGTCGTGCGCGTAGCGCATCGAGCCGCCGCACCCTTCGGCCACGGCGTCTCGCCCCCTTCGGGCTTCCATCGTTCCCTCGCTCCGCTTGGCTGACGCCTCCGGCCCGGCTTCCAGATCCGGGCCTGCGCGCTTGCGCTTGCCGTGCGGTCGGCACACAGGGAGGGCCGTTGCCATGTCCAGCCGTCCTCCCTGACTCCATCACCTTGTCAGCGACCGTAGCCCGCTCCCGTAGGCCGTCAAGGCGCGCAGGGCCGTGTCCTCGGCTGCGCCTGCGGGCCGCACCCACCCTGCGCTTGTTTCCTTGACGGCCCCCGTCCGCGCGCTCCTTTGGCCGCGGGCGATGAACTCAGGAAAGACGGTGGCAACAGGGCCAACCGGGTTCCTCGTGCCGACCGCACCGAACAGCCGAAAGGCTGGGCTCCGAATCTAGGAATCCGGTGTGCGGTTTTCTTCAACAGCCTCAGGAGAAAGACCATGCAACTCGCATCCCGCTTCGCTCACCACTCCCCCGCATTGCGCAGCGAAACCCCGCTGTCCGATGACCAGATTCGCAGGGTGGCCCCGTCCATCTTCGCGGACGCTCCGCATGAGAGCCGTTCCGAGCGGTACAGCTACATCCCCACCGCCGCCGTGTTGACCGAGCTTCGCAAGGAGGGTTTCCAGCCCTTCATGGTGTGCCAAACCCGCGTGCGCAACGAAGGCCGGCGCGAGCACACCAAACACATGCTGCGCCTGCGCCACTCCAACCAGATCAACGCCCGCGAAGCCAATGAAATCATCCTGCTGAACTCGCACGACGGCACGAGCAGCTATCAATTACTGGGTGGCATGTTCCGCTTCGTTTGCAGCAATGGCCTTGTCTGCGGCGACACCATGGGCGATGTGCGCGTGCCCCACAAAGGCGACGTGGCCGGGCATGTCATCGAGGGCGCCTATCAGGTGCTAGGTGGCTTCGAGCATGCGCAGGAATCGCGCGAATCCATGCAGGCCATCACGCTGGATGCAGGGGAATCGGAAGTGTTCGCCCGCGCTGCGCTGGCCCTCAAGTACGACGACCCGACCAAGCCCGCGCCCATCACGGAATCGCAAATCCTGATGCCGCGCCGGTTCGATGACCGCCGCCCCGACCTGTGGAGCGTGTTCAACCGCACGCAGGAGAACTTGACCAAGGGCGGATTGGCTGGCCGCGCCGCCAATGGCCGCAGGCAGCGGACCCGGCCCGTGCAGGGCATCGATTCCGACATTCGCCTGAACCGCGCCCTGTGGCTGCTGGCCGATGGCATGCGTCAGCTCAAGGCCTGAACCGTTCCCCCGCCGGAGGGGCGGTTCCCCTCCATTCCCTTGTTTCACTCGATTGGAGATTCACCATGAACGCCGTTACCTACACCGAAGCCCAAGCCCTCGACACCCGCGCCAACGTGCTGCAAGCCGCCGACCCGAGCAAGCACATGATTCTGGTTCCCCTGTCGCGGCTGGTGCTGCGCCCCACGGGCCGCAACGTGCGCAAGACCCCGCGCATGTCCATTCCCGAACTGGCCGCGAGCATCCAGCGCGTGGGCTTGCTGCAAAACCTGATCGTGATTCCCGCTGCCGATGGCGAGCATTACGAGGTGGTGGCCGGTGGTCGCCGCCTTGCGGCCCTCAAGCTGCTGGCGAAGAAACACCGCATCGCCAAGGATTGGCAGGTGCCTTGCCTGCAAGTGGCCGATGGCACGGCCCGTACCGCGAGCCTCACCGAGAACGTGCAGCGCGAAGCCATGCATCCGGCAGACCAGTTTGAAGCGTTTGCGGCATTGGTGGCCGAAGGCCGCCCCATCGAAGACATTGCAGCGGATTTTTCCGTCACGCCGCTGGTGGTGCAGCGCCGCTTGAAGCTGGCGAACGTCTCGCCGCGCCTGATGGCGGACTACAGGGCCGATGCCGTGACGCTCGATCAGTTGATGGCGCTCTCCATCACCGACGATCACGCCGCGCAGGAGCGTGCGTTCTACGATGCGCCGCTGTGGCAACGCAGCCCCTCCGCGCTGCGCGAACGCCTGACCGAGCGCGAGATTGACGCCTACCGCCATCCGCTCGTGCGCTTCGTGGGGCTGGATGCCTACGAGCAGGCAGGCGGCGGAGTTCGCCGTGACCTGTTCGCGGAGGATGACGCGGGCGTGTACCTGAGCGACGCCGCCTTGCTGGAACGGCTGGCGCAAGACAAGCTGGCAGGCATCGCCGCCGAGGTGAAGGCCGAGGGCTGGGCTTGGGCCGATGCCACGCCCGGCATGACCCATGCCGACCTGCACGCCTTTCAGCGTGCGCCGAGGGAGCGGCGCGCACCCAACAAGCGCGAAGCACAGCGCATCGAGAAGCTGCAAGAGAAAATGCGCGCCATTGGCGAAGCCGTGGACGCCGCGATGGATGCCGAGGACGAGGAGAAGGCCGACGCCTTGCAGGAGGAAGGCGAAGCCCTGGGCGAGCAGTTGCAGGCGCTGGAAGAAGGCTTGCGGGGATACGGCGCGAACGTGAAGGCCGCAGCCGGTGCCATTGTGACCATCGACCGCAACGGCGAAGTCGTGATTCATCGCGGGCTGCTGCGCGAGGCCGAAGCTAAGGCGCTGCGCACGCTCGAAAAGCTGCGCCAAGGCTTCAGCGACCCGGACGCCGCGAACGATGACGAAGGCGAGGAAGACGAAGCGCCCAAGACAGCAGCGATTTCCGACCGACTGGCTCAGCGCCTGAGCGCCCATCGCACCGCTGCACTGCAAATCGAGGTAGCCCGGCATCCACAGGTGGCGCTGGCCGCGCTGGTGCATGGCATGGTGCAGACCCTCTTGCAGGGCCGCTACTACGGTCATGATCTACCGCTGGGCGTGCGCCTGACGGTGCAAGACCGGCTGGAAGGCATGGCCCCGGACTGGCCCGATTCACCCGCCGCCGTGGCGCTGCGCGAATTGCAGCAGGCGTGGGGCGGCAAGCTGCCCGACGACAGCGCCGAACTGTTCGCCGCGCTGCTGGCGATGGAGCAAGGCGAACTGGTCAAGCTGCTGGCCGTGTGCGTGGCTTCGACCGTGGACGTGGTGACGCCGCGTGCCACGGTACAGCAGCCGGGCGCGGAACTGGTGCAGGCTGTGGGCCTCGACATGGCCGCATGGTGGAGGCCGACCGCAGAAGGCTACTTCAAGCACGTTCCGAAGGCAGCGATTCTGCAAGCCGTGGGCGAGTTGGTGCCCGAGAGCGTCAACCGGCTGGCGAAGCTCAAGAAGGCCGACATTGCCAGTGAGGCCGAGCGGCTGGTGAACGGCAAGGGCTGGATGCCTGCCATCTTCAAGACGGCAGACGCGCCCGAGGAAGGCCTGCAGGATGCGGCGCAGGACGGCGCGGAAGCAGCCGCCACCGTGACGCATGAACCTGCCGAGGCATTGACCGCCTGACCCACGCCGAAGGCAAGCGCCCCGCCCGGGGCGCTTTGCCGCAGGGAGCCGAACCATGCCCATCATCAACACCACCAGCCGCCCGCGCATGGCGGCAATCTACGCCCCCGGCACCGTGCGCCCCGCCGCTGGCACGGCGAGGGCGACGTGCGCGGCTATCGTCCGCCCTCGGGTTGGACGGCACGCGCCGACCTCACGGACATTCATCCCATCACGGGCCGTGCCTTGGCGCGGGCCGTGTGGTGGATCATCGAGACGAAGGAATAACCGTCGTCGACACCGCGCCCAGGCCGTTCCGCCCTGGGCGCGGTGAACTTCAAAAATCCGGGCGCGGCGGTGGCCGCGCCCGGTGTTGAGAGCCGACAGCCCAATCAGAACGCCGCCGCCTTTGCAGGCCCGGCTGCGGTGTTGGCGCGTTGATACAGATGGCGCGAAGGCGCAATCACACCTTGATCGGGCCAAACATCCCCGTGTAGATCAGCGTTTCCCAAACCTTCTTGATCCCCTGTCCGGTCTCCTGGCTCACGAACAGCGACGATCGCGCGCCATGGGGGGCGCCCAGGAAATACGAGCGCATCGACTCCCATGTCTCCGCGACCTGGGACCAGGTCCAGCACGGAACCTCTTTCTCCAGGATCAAAGGCACTGCGATGGACAGCGGGATCATCTTGTCCATCGGTAAGGGCTCTTCCCAGTTGCACTTGACCAGTATCGGGGTGGCTTCTGGGTTGTAGAACTGCACATCCAGCTTCTCCGCTGTGATGTAAGCAGCGTGGTGGCGAGGAAGGGCTAGAACCGAGTCCAAGACCTCCTGACCATCGCCATAGGGACAGGTGATGAATCCATTGGCGAAGTACCGCGTGTGGTCGAGGCCTTTGTAGCCGCAGCGATCACTCGGTGTGGTGACGGGGTGGCGGCTATCGTGGTTGCGCACCAGTGGGTGCCATGAAGGGTATCTGTCAACCACCGGCCCGAGTTCATCCACGATGTCCTGCAGCGCTTGCTTGCTTCGCGCTCTTTCAGATTCGTCCGCATCCCGGGGGCGCAGGACAAGGTATTTCTCCACTTCTTCGTACCCGGCTTGCGCCGCTTCGTCTGCTCGAAATGCCATGATAGAACCGTCTTTCCTGATTTATGCGCGATGTTGATGAGTTTCGCATAAAATTGATGTTTTGTGCAAATTATGTCTAATTCATGTGGATCGCCAAGGATGGGGGAGGTTTTGCTGGGTTTTGGCGTGTCGACGCTAGCGCCGCCAAGCTCTCGGGCTGCGCCCCGTGCCGACTTCGCTGTCACGGCCATTCGGCTTCGATCCCTTGTATCTTTGAAGTGCGTGTTCGGCAATGCCGTCACGCCCGGACCTGCCAGGGTTCGGGGTTGGCCGCAGCATGTAGCCCGTCATCCCTCGGTGCCACTTGAGCCCGTGCGTGAGTCCTGGGCGCATGCTCGCGCCCGATCTCTGAAAGCCCGAACAGTTGCGTGAACGCCGTTCGCATTTGCAAGGAAGGGACGCGGAGATCATGGCCAATCAAGTTGCAGTCGGTATCGACATCTCCAAGAAGACCATGGATGTAGCCATCGGGCACGAGCAGTCCACGGCCATATTCAGTAACGATGGTGCTGGGCACCAAGCGCTGATCGCAGCGTTGAAGAACCATCCGGTCTCGCTGATCGTGATGGAGGCGACTGGACAGTACCAACTGGCCTGTGCTTGCGCTCTACAAGCTGCGGGATTCGCTGTCATTGTCATCAACCCTCGGCAGGCCCGGGACTTCGCCAAGGCCATGGGGCGATTGGTCAAGACCGACAGCGTGGATGCCAGGATGCTGGCTGAACTGGCGCAGGTGCTGAACCAGCGTCCTGATCGAGATCGCTTCATCAAACCGATGCCAGACCAGGTACAACAACACCTGCATGCACTGGTGCTTCGACGGCGGCAGTTGGTACGCTTGCTGGTCAGCGAGCGCCAACGCAAACACATGGCGCATCCGGAGGTCGTGCAAGATATTGCGGAACTGATGGATATGCTCGCGACGCAGCTTGAGGCGCTGGATCGAAGGATTGCGGAGCATCTGGCTCAATACCAGTCCGATCTGGCCACATTGCTCAAGAGTGTCAAGGGAGTTGGCCCGGCGACGGCTGCGACGCTGATTTCCGAGCTGCCGGAGCTTGGCCAGCTCAAGGCCAAGCAGATCTGCGCGCTGGTAGGTGTCGCACCGATGAACCGGGACTCAGGCCAGGCTCGCGGTAAACGCATCATTTGCGGCGGGAGGGCTACGGTCAGGAGCGCGTTATACATGGCCGCCATCGTTGCCATGCGGCACAACGCCGTGATACGGCGTTGCTATGAGCGCCTGCTGGCGGCTGGCAAGCCGAAGAAGGTTGCCATCGTGGCCTGCATGCGCAAGCTGCTGATCATCATGAATGCCATGGTCAAAACCGGGCGGCCATGGAATGACCAGCCTGCTCCGGCGTGACTTTCTATATGGTGGGCGGTAGTCACCATGCCCGGCCTGCGCACTGCGCCGACTGGCTTCAGATACCGATCGCCATGACCCAGCCCGCCAGCCCGGCCAGCAGCACCACGAGCGCTGGAGGCACGCGACCCACCGTCAGTAGCCCGAACGCAAGCAGCGCCAGCCCAAAATCCGCCTTGCCGTGGATGGCGCTGGTCCACATAGGGTCGTACAGGGCCGACACCAGAATGCCGACCACGCCAGCATTGATGCCTGCCATGGCCGTCTGGATACCCGCGCGGTGGCGTAGCCCTTCCCAGAACGGCAGCGCGCCGACCAGCATGAAGAAGGCCGGGAGGAAAATGATGCCCAGCAGGGCCAGCCCGCCGATCCAGCCATGCAGCGGCCCGTGGGCGACCGCGCCGAGATAGGCCGAGAACGTGAACAGCGGTCCCGGCACTGCCTGCGCCGCGCCGTAGCCGGCGAGGAAGTCAGCGTTGCTGACCATGCCACTGGGCACCACGGTGGCCTGCAGCAGCGGCAGCACGACGTGCCCACCGCCAAAGACCAGCGCACCAGAGCGGTACACCCCTTCCAGCAGCGCGACCGTGGACGAGCCCGTGGCAGCGGCCCACAGGGGCAGCCCGACGAGTGGCACTGCGAACAGCAGCAGCGCCACGATGCCCAGCTTGCGCGAAACCGGGTAGCTGTGGGCCTGGCCGCCGCCAGGTTGCGCGATCTTCAATCTCCACCAGCCCAGGAATCCCGCCGCCGCGATGGCGGCAAGCTGTCCCGCGGCTGAGGGCATGATCATGGTCAGCAGTGCCGCCAGAATGGCCAGGGCGGCACGGGGCCGGTCAGGACACAACGACTTGGCCATGCCCCATACGGCCTGCGCCACGATGGCCACGGCTACCACCTTGAGCCCATGGATCCAGCCGGACTGGGCCAGCCCGTGGTACTCGGCGATGCCAAAGGCGAACAGGATCAGCGCAATCGCCGACGGCAAGGTAAACCCCGCCCAGGCCGCCAGCAGCCCCAACCAGCCCGCGCGGCCCAGCCCCAGCGCCATGCCCACCTGGCTGCTGGCCGGCCCTGGCAGGAACTGGCACAGGGCGACCAGATCGGAATAGCTGCGGTCGTCCAGCCAGCGGCGGCGCTCGACAAACTCCGAGCGGAAATAGCCCAGATGCGCGATCGGTCCACCGAAGGAGGTCAGTCCCAGTTTGAGGAAGGCGCCGAAGACTTCGACGGGTGAGCCACGTGCGGCTGCGGCCTCATGCTGCAAGGTGTTGGTGGAATCTGTCATCTGTGCATCGCCTCCCCGGTGAATTCTCGGATGCGTTCCTTGGCCAGCGCCAAGCCTTCATTGCCCTTGGGTGTAATCGTGTAGAGCTTGCGCACGGTGCGCCCCTCACGCTCTTGGCGGGAGACGAGGTATCCGTCGCGCTCCATCTTGTGCAGCATTGGGTACAGCGTTCCAGGAGACAGGCGGTAGCCGTGGTGGGCTAACTCGTCGATCATCCATTGCCCATAGATCTCCTGCTCGGCCGCGTGGTGCAGCACATGCAGGCGGATCAGCCCTGACAGCAGGTCGTGGTGCTCCATGGCGCGGGGTGTTGGTTGCTCTTTCATATCGAATAACGATAACGAAAGTCGATATTATCACGGCACGCAGATGCCCCGAAGAGGCGCGCCTCTTCGGGCGCGCTTGGGAGGCTTGACTTTCAAGACAGTTGCTCACGTCTTCGCGCCAACGGCGCTGCGCGCTTTGTTTGCCTCCAGGGGAAAGCCCTGCGGGCTATCCCCGCCGCGCAGGCTTGGCGCCCCTGCATACCTCGAACCGGCGGCGCCGGATCGGCCATGCCAGCGCCGACGCGCGCTATGGCGTGTCACTCTTCTTCGCCACAGTCTCCAACTCCTGGCGCACCTGCGCCAGCAGCTGGTCGGCCTGCTGCAGGTCGTCGCAGGCATAGGCCAGGGTCAGCAGCGTGAGCGGGTGCACCTCCATGACCTCGCACAGCTCGGCCAGCTTGTTCAAGGTGGGGCTTTTGAGGTCGCGCTCCAGCGTGCTCATGTAGGTGCGGCTGGACACGTCGGAGAACGCCTCCTGGCTCAATCCACGCGCTTTCCTGATGGTCTTTAGTGCCTCCGACAATGTATGTTTCGCTGCCAACCTTGGATCTCCCCAAAATCCAAGATGACAGCCGATTGCGCCCTATAGGACTACAATCTATAGTGTTCAACTATGCTCGCCTGCCGCTTTCGTGCTTTTACGGAAATCCGTATCTGTGGCTTCTCACAGAAGCGCAAAGCCGCATCCGTGTCTTTCCTCAAACCCGCCGATGCGGTTTTGCGCTTTCACGCTTCGGCGGTTTTGTGCGAATGAGGGGACGCCCATGAACCAGCTCATCACCGAGGACGAGCGCAGGCTGTTGCTGGAACACGGCCAGGCCCGCGCCGCTGGCCGGGCCATCGACCCGCTGCCCGTGGTGCGGCTGTTCACGCCGGACGCACACGCCACCTGGCTGCTGGTATCGCTCGACCCCGCCGACGGCGATACGGCCCATGGCCTGATCGACTTGGGGATCGGCATGCCCGAGCTGTGCGAGATCAAGCTGTCCGACCTCACATCCATCGTCGGGCCGAGCAAACAGCCCGTGATGCGGGACCGGTATTTCCGGGCGGTGCGCCCGTTGTCGGAGTACCTGCGGCTGGCTCAGGAGAATGGTTCCATCCTCGATTGAGCCGTTCGCGCCCAAGCCAAGCCGGGCGCATTGAGACTATTTCGGTCTTGCTCCAGACCCGTCAGGTCTTAGTCCGCACTGTTGCACCAAATCGGTGCCATCGTGACGTAAACGGTCATGATGCCGGCCGTGCCATCGGGCACGGTGGATATCGCAGGAGGCGCGCATGTTCTCGCGCGCCACCGTCGCATTCAGACGATCCATGCAACCCATCGGATGCATTTCGTCTTGACACGCAAGTTACTAAGCTACCAGCTTATTCACGATTGGATGCTAGTTCGATGCGGTGACGTTTGCGTGTGAAACCGGTGACGGCCGTCCTGCTCTACGGGAGCTTGCGTCATGGCCGAACCGCACCACCTCGCGCACTGGTATCCGACTGCCGCCTACCTCTACGTGCTGTGCCTAGACACGCTGGCGCTGGCCTGGGAATACCTGCGCCGCCATCCTGACTACCAGCTCGACTGGCTGCGCCGTGCGCACCGCCCCGATGCTGCGCATCGCTGGGGCATGCGTCTGCTGGAAGACCCAGCCCTGGATGCGCGTGACGCGCATCCGGCCTGGCTCCCCGGCCATGAGGCCGTGGTGCAACTCCACCCCGATGCCGATCCGCCACCGGATGCCGAGCCGTTCGCGTTTTGGCGTATTCCCGGCCACAAGCAACTGTTGCATGACGGCAAGGGACTGGCGCTGATCGCGCGCAGCCCCGGCCATTGCCTGCGCTATGCGCTGGCGCCTGGCCTGGAGGACGGCATGGCCGTGGCCCATGCCTACCGTGGCCGTGGGGCCACCCACGTGCCTGACACGCCAGCACCCATGGCTCGGCCCCGGCCGCCCCCTGCCGCGTTGATGGAGCTGCACACCCTGCAGGCGCTCGATGCGACCCTGGCGGGCGCGTCCTTGCGCGAGGTGGCTGAAGGCCTGTTCGGCGCGGATACCGCGGCCGGTTGGTACAGCGATGGCGGCTTGCGCTCCAAGGTGCGCCGCCTGGTGCGGCGCGGCGATGCGCTGATGCGCGGCGGCTATCGACGCCTAGCACAGCTTGCGCCGCTTGAGAAGGGCCGTTTTGAAGGCCACGCAAAACGACCCTGAGCAGGAGAGCTTCGTTTTCTGAGACTGCCTCCATCCGGTTGCGCTGTGTGGCCGGAGCCCTGCAACCGATGGAGGTTCTCACCATGCGTCCTGCTCCCTTGCGGCCTGCCGCCGCACCCGCAACCACCCCGGCCGCTGCCGCGCAACCGCAGCGTTATCTGACCAACGACGAGGCCGCCGACTACCTGCGGCTGTCGCCGCGCACGCTGGAAAAGCAGCGCGTGCTGGGTGGCGGCCCCAAGTTCCGCAAGTTCGGCCGGCGCGTCATGTACGCCGTGGCCGACCTCGATGCCTGGGCTTCCGAGCGCAGCTTCGAGAGCACGTCCGATCCCGAATACGCCGAGCAGCACTCGGCGGACAGCCGTGCGCGCTGACCGCTGGAGCGCCGGAGGCCATCGCCATGTCCAGCCCCTTGGGGCAAGTTCGGCAGGAACGCGAGCAGCTCGATCTGTTCCGTGCCCTGCCGGGCGACATGGCGCCGCGCGACAGCCAGGACCTGATGGCCTTTCCGTTCTTCTCGCTGGCGAAGTCGCGGCGCACGGAGCCGATCGACTTCCGCGCCAGCGGCATCACGATCCGCGTGGAGGGCACGCAGGAGCATGGCATCGCCACGATCTGGGATGCGGACGTTCTGATCTGGGCCGCCAGCCAGATCGTGGAAGCGCGCGATGCGGGCTTGCGCCCGTCGCGGCTGATGCAGGCCACACCCTACGAGATCCTGCGCTTTATCGGGCGCGGTACGTCGCTGCGCGACTATCAGCGCCTCAAGGCGGCCTTGGATCGCCTGCAGTCCACCACGGTGGCCACGTCGATCCGGGAGACAACCGGAAGGCGGCTGCACCGCTTCTCGTGGATCAACGAGTGGAAGGAGCTGGCCGATGCCCAGGGCACACCCTTGGGGCTGGAGCTGATCCTGCCGGACTGGTTTTACGCGGGCGTCATGGATGCTGCGCTGGTGCTGACCATCGACCCAGCGTATTTCCGGCTGACCGGTGGGATCGAGCGGTGGCTGTACCGACTGGTGCGCAAGCACGGCGGGCGACAGCCTGGCGGCTGGCAGTTCGACTTCCAGCACCTGTACCGCAAGTCGGGCAGCGTGGCGCGGTACTACGACTTCGCCGCCGACCTGCGGGCACTGGTGGCGCGGCAAGCCTTGCCTGGCTACCAGTTGGGCATCGAGTACGTCTCGGGCATTGCCTCGCCGCTGCTGACGTTCCGGCCCGTGCCGTCCACGGCACGGGGATAACTGCTGCGCAGCCTGTGGACGGACTCGTGCTATCAGGCAACAGAGGTATCGTGCTATCAGGCAACGAATCCTCGTGCTATCAGGCAACAAAATCGGCCGCCAAGCCAATGATGGCGCGGGTTTCGGCCTCTCCTAACTTCCCTAACTTAAATTCTCTAACTTTTAGTAGAAGCGCCGCGTCTCGGTGGACAACCACCCAACCGGCGAGCGAAGGGCACGAAAACCAGCAGCGACAGCCGGGCTCTCCAGCAGGGAGGGCCAGGCTATGATCGTCGCGCTGCTCAACCAGAAAGGCGGCGTCGGCAAGACCACGCTCGCCACCCACATCGCCGGCGAGCTGGCGATGCGCGGGCAGTCGGTCATCCTGCTGGATGCCGACCCGCAAGGCTCCGCACTGGACTGGACGCAGCGCCGCAGCCAGCAAGGTTTGCCACGGCTGTTCAGCGCCGTGGGCCTTGCACGCGAAACGCTGCACCAGGAGGCGCCAGAACTCGCCAGGCGGGCTGATCACGTCATCATCGACGGGCCACCGCGCATCGCCGCCTTGGCGCGCTCCGCGCTGATGGCAGCCGAACGCGTGCTGATCCCGGTGCAGCCCAGCCCTTACGACCTGTGGGCCAGCGCCGAGATGGTGGCGCTGATCCGCGAGGCGCAGGTGTTTCGGCCTGCGCTGCGCGCGGCCTTCGTCATCAACCGGCGCGTAAGCACCACCGTGATCGGGCGTGAAGCACGCGGCGCGCTGGCCGATCAGCCACTTCCTGCGCTGCACTCGGAAGTGCATCAGCGCATCGTGTTCGCCGACAGTGTGGCCGCTGGCCGGCTTGCGCGCGAGATGGCGCCAGACAGCGCCGCCGCGCGCGAAATCACTGCGCTGGTCGATGAACTGCTGCGGTGGCCGTCATGAGCAGTCCTGCCAGCAAGCGCACGGGCAAGCGCATCGGCATCGGCATCGGCGCGCGTCCGCCCGCGAATCCGCACGCCGAGGCGTGGATTCGCCAGGGCAGTGCCGATGACCTCCAGAAAGGCGACCTCTACACGGCCCGCCTGACCCTCGACATCACGCCCGCCATGCGGGCGCGCATCAAGGTATCGGCCTTCACGCAAGGCGTGACGGTGGCCGATCTGTTGCGCGCGCTGCTGGAGCGGGAATTCCCGGAGAAGTCCTCATGAACACACCCGCCTCGACGGCTTCGGCACCGCCGTCCATCCCGCCTGTCGGCGTGGCCGACGGCGTGCCGCTGACGCGCGTTGCGCTCGCATACATCGACCAACGCTTCGACCTCTACCTGCGCTTCGGTGATCCTGCTCGCATCATCCGGTTCGACCGCTGGCGCCGCTGCGCGGTGTTCACACCGAACGCGGTTCTATGCCGCATCCGTTGGCAGGCCAACGACTACGGCACGATCCGCTGGCAGCTCATGGTGATGCAGGCTTGCATGCCGATGGATGGCGCGCAGCGCATCCCCGGCGTGCAACCAGGCGCACGCCTGTTGCTGCACGTCGAGGGTGAGCAATCGGTGCGTGCCGTGCTGGCACGCATCGACGCCATTGAGGCGCTGAGCATCGCACCTGCTGGCACTTCGCCCGCGTACTGGCGCACGCTGGGCAACCGGCTCGCGGCGCGCTTGCCGTTGCCCGAATACAGCGCCGAGCGGCACGCCGCCTGGCTGGCCGGGAGGGCGCTGTCATGACCACGATTTCTGTTCCCACTGCTCTCACGCATCCACACTCGCGCCTGCGCGCCCGCCTCATGCTGGCGGGCCTGTCCGCCTGCGGCCTCGCTGCGCTGGCCTGGGCGTCCTTCGTGCATCCACTGCCGCGCCTGACCTACAACCCGTCCGACAGCGTGGCGGTCGGCTGGTATCGCGTCGATCCGCTCGACCATCGCACCAGCTCGCTGCCACGTCCTTTGTCCGTGGGCAGCATCGTGCTGGTGCCGATGCCCGCAGAGGCTGCCGCCCTCGCTGCGCATCGCGGCTACCTGCCGACGCGCATCCCGTTGCTCAAGCGCGTGGGCGCGATGGCGCCGCAAGAGGTGTGTATCGCTGACGGCAAAGTCCGCATCGACGGCGTGCCTTCAGCCGCCGTGCTGCCTGCCGATCGCTGGGGCCGGCCGCTGCCATCCTGGCAGCAGTGCCGTCGCCTTCAGCCTGGCGAGCTGTTCCTGCTCAGCGTGACCAATCCGGCGTCGTTCGACAGCCGGTATTTCGGGCCGGTCAGCGCAGCCGCCGTGATCGGCGTTGCGCGCCCGGTTTGGCTGGAGTCGCGCCCATGATGGCCGCCGATTCGCTGTACGTCGCCATGCATCTCATCGTGCCATCGGGCGTGTCGTTCCGCTGTTCGTCGCCGTGTCGTCGCGCATGCAGTGCGTGTGCATTCGCACCGCACTTCGCGCTGTCTCAGGCGCAGCCGTCCCACGTGCAGGCGTCTTGCCTCGAACACGGCTGGCCTGCGGCCATCGCCGTGTTCGCCGGTGCGCTGGCTGCTGGTGCAGCCTTGCCACCGGGCCGCAATTGCCGGGAGCGGATGCGGGAGGCAAATGCGGAAGGCAAGACAAAAGGACGCGGCACCGGGCCGCGCCCAAAGCCTGTCTGCACATGGGGGTGGCGCGGCACGGAGCGGCTTCGCCACCGTGCCGCGTGGGGCGCGAGGCCCGCGCCAACGCAGGCATGTCCGCGTGCTTTGCACGACAGGACACGCCGTAGCTTGCGGGGAGCGCATCCATGACCGACCACCGCGACGACGATTTCCGCGTGCGTCCCAGCGCCCCGAAGAACCGGGGCAAGGGCCAGGGCCAGAGCTTCGTTTCCAAGGTGCTCAAGCAGGCGGGCAAGGCCAGCGGCGGCAAGTCCTCGATACGCCATTCCGCCGTGTCCGGCGGCCAGCGCGCAGGCCAGCGGCCCGGCTCGCGCCTGGGGCGCGGCCACACGGCGGCGCGTTTCGCCGGGGCGAAGCTGACGCCCATGTCGCGGCGCGTGACCATCAAGACGCTGCTGGTCAATCACCAACGGGCCAGCCCGCAGTCACTCGCCAAGCACCTGCGCTACATCGAGCGCGACGGTGCGGGCCGCGATGGCGAGCCGGGTCTGGCCTACGGGGCGCAGGCCGACGATGCCGACCTTGAAGCCTTGAAGGAACGCTGTGCCGATGACCGGCACCATTTCCGCTTCATCGTCTCGCCCGAGGATGGCGCCGAACTGGACGACCTGCGCACCTACACGCGGCATCTGGTGAACCGCATGGAAGCTGACTTGGGCACGCGGCTGGATTGGGTGGCGGTGGATCACTGGAACACCGACAACCCGCACACCCACCTGATCGTGCGCGGACGCGACGACACCGGCAAAGACCTCATCATCGCGGGCGACTACATCGCCCACGGCTTCCGCCACCGGGCCGCCGAGCTGGCGACGGAATGGCTGGGGCCGCGCACTGAACTGGAGATCCAGCAGACCTTGCAGCGCGAGGTGGAACAAGAGCGGTGGACGAGCCTCGACTGCACGCTGCAACGCGAGGCCGGCGAGGATGGCCGGGTGCAGATCGAACGCTTCAATGAACCAAAGCTGCAACGCCAGCGCCTGCTGTTGATCGGCCGCCTGCAACGCTTGCAGCGCATGGGCCTGGCCGACGAGACGCAGCCCGGCACCTGGGCCGTCCATGCGGATGCCGAGAAGACCTTGCGCGCCCTGGGCGAGCGCGGCGACATCATCCGCACCATGCAGCGGGCCATGAGCGGCCAGCCGCGCGAGCTGGCGGTGTTCGAGCCCGGCGACGACGGCCGCACCGTCATCGGCCGCGTGGCCGCCAAGGGGCTGGCCGACGAGTTGCACGACCGCGGCTATCTGGTCATCGACGGCGTGGACGGCAAGGCCCACTACGTCGCGTTGAACACCCGCGACGAGCTGGCGAACTATCCCACCGGAGCCGTGGTGGAGGTACGCGGTTCCGCCGTGGTGCGGGCGGCCGACAGGAACATCGCCGCGTTGGCGAGCGATGGCCTCTACCGCACCGATCATCACCTGGCGATCGAGCAAGGCCGAGCTGAGCCCGGCCGCGACCCGCAGGAGGTCGTCGCGGCCCACGTCCGCCGGCTGGAAGCCCTGCGCCGGGCCGGCATCGTGGAGCGCGTGGCCGATGGCTTATGGAGGGTGCCGGACGACCTGGCCGAACGTGGCCGCCAGTACGACTCGCAACGGCTGGGCGGCGTGGCCGTAGAGCTGAAATCTCATCTGCCGATTGAGCGGCAGGCACGCGTGATTGGCGCCACTTGGCTCGACCAACAACTGATCGGTGGCGGCAAGGGGCTGGGCGACTCGGGCTTTGGCGGTGACGCCAAGCAAGCCATGCAGCAGCGCGCCGACTTCCTTGAAGAACAGGGGCTGGCCGAGCGGCGGGGACAGCATGTGATCCTCGCCCGGAATCTGCTGGGCACGCTGCGCAATCGAGAACTGGCGCAGGTCGCCAAGGACATTGCCGCCGAAACCGGCCTGGAGCACCGCCCGACCACAGACGGGCAACGTGTAGCAGGTATCTACCGCCGATCCGTCATGCTTGCCAGCGGGCGCTACGCGGTGCTCGATGACGGGATCGGGTTCAACTTGGTGCCGTGGAAGCCTGTGATTGAGCGGCGACTAGGACAGCAACTTGCTGCGACAGTCCGGGGCGATACGGCGGTTTGGCATTTCACGCGGCAGCGCGGGTTAAGCCAGTGATCCACCTCACGACGATGGCTTTTATGGGGTCGTCATGCCTCTCAACTTGCCGCTACGCGCAAAGACAGGTTACAATTCAAGAGCAATTTTCAAATTCACAGCCAACACTATTGGAGTATCGACCAGTGTAACTATCAGTCTCGCAGCGAGCCGTTTCCTAATTTCAATCTTCGCTCGCACGAGGCTGTATGTATGACTGGCTGTGGTTTGCCAGCCCATAGTCTTGGGCTGTTCTCTATTCCGGGATCGGAAAGAGGCATTCGCGCCTAGTCCCGTTCCAGCCTGCGGCCGAGCCTGCACCGGAATAGATCAATGATGAAATCCTTACGTCAGGACTGGTTCTCCAATGTCCGACGCGACCTGTTAGCAGGCGTTGTTGTAGCGCTTGCCCTTATCCCTGAAGCAATCGCTTTCTCGATTATCGCAGGCCTTGATCCCAAGGTCGGCCTGTATGCCTCATTCTGCATAGCCACAGTGATAGCTTTCACTGGCGGTCGCCCTGGCATGATCTCGGCAGCCACAGGCGCGATGGCATTGCTGATGGTCACCCTCGTTAAAGAGCACGGGCTGCAGTACCTGCTCGCTGCCACCGTCTTAACCGGTGTACTCCAGATCATCGCAGGCTGGCTGCAACTGGGCACGCTGATGAGATTTGTTTCACGCTCAGTTATTACTGGCTTCGTAAACGCCTTGGCCATTCTGATCTTCATGGCTCAACTGCCGGAGCTGACGAACGTAAGCTGGCACGTCTATGCCATGACGGTTGCAGGCCTGGGCATCATTTACCTCTTCCCTTACGTTACTAAGGCGATACCGTCGCCGCTTGTCGCCATCGTGGTGCTGACAGCCGTCTCGATCTTACTCGGCCTCGACATTCGCACAGTAGGCGATATGGGGCAGTTGCCCGACAACCTGCCGGTGTTCCTACTGCCCGATGTCCCGTTGAGCTTGGAGACACTCCAGATCATCTTCCCAGTATCTGCAACTTTGGCCGTAGTGGGTTTGTTGGAATCCATGATGACGGCTTCCATCGTCGATGACCTCACCGACACGAGCAGTAACAAAAACCGGGAATGCGTAGGTCAAGGCGTCGCAAATATCGCGAGCGGCTTTCTTGGCGGAATGGCCGGTTGCGCGATGATCGGTCAGTCGGTCATCAATGTGAAATCCGGTGGCCGCGGCCGTCTCTCCACATTGGCCGCTGGCGTATTTCTTCTGCTGATGGTGGTTTTTATCGGTGACTGGGTGGCCCGTATCCCAATGGCAGCACTCGTCGCTGTGATGATCATGGTGTCCATCGGCACCTTTAATTGGGCCTCGATCCGTAACTTGCGAGAGCACCCTAAAAGCTCCAGTGTGGTGATGCTCGCGACTGTCGCTATGACAGTGGGCACCCACGATCTGGCCAAAGGCGTGCTGGTTGGTGTGCTGCTCTCGGGATTTTTCTTCGCCCAAAAGGTCGGTCGGATCTTCCATGCCTCCTCGCACACGGAGGACGAAGGCCGCATGCGCGTTTACACCATTACCGGCCAAGTGTTCTTTGCATCGGCCGAACGCTTCGTCAATTCATTCGACTTCAAGGAAGCCATTGAAAAGGTGCGAATTGACGTCGGCCGCGCCCATTTCTGGGACATCACTGCGGTTAGCGCCTTGGACAAGGTAGTCATCAAATTCCGGCGAGAAGGTACGGAAGTGGAGGTGACTGGCCTGAACGAGGCCAGCGCCACGATGGTGGACAAGTTCGGGATTCACGACAAGGACGGCGCAGCGGACATGCTCGCAGGCCACTAAGAGGAGAGCAAATCATGAAAAACGAAAATAAAGTGCTTGCTTGCGTCGATCAATCACGCTACGCGGTTCATGTGGCCGACTGCGCTGCCTGGGCGGCACGCCGTATTGATGCTCCGCTGGAGCTTCTGCACGTGATCGACAGCCATCCCGAGCGGGCAACGGATGACGATCACAGCGGCGCAATCGGTATCGACGCTCAAGAGAGTCTGTTGGCACATCTGTCTGCAGAAGATGAAGCACACGCCAAGAGCGCGAGGGAGCAAGGCCGGTTGTTTTTGAACCGACTGCGCGAACGCGCAATCTTGGCAGGTGCAGCCCGTGTCGATGTGCGACAGCGCCACGGTTCTCTGGAAGATACGTTAATTGAGCAAGCGCAAGGCTTGCGTTTGCTGGCGTTGGGGCGAAGAGGCAAAGGGGCCAGAACGCACGAAAATGAGCTAGGCCATCACGTCGAAAACATTATTCGCGCTTTAAAGCTTCCGATTCTTACTGTAAGTGAAGAATTCAAGCCTCCTGAGCGCGTCATGATCGCTTTTGATGGCGGCACTGCAATTCGGCGTGGCATGGAGATGTTGTCCAGCAGCCCTTTGCTGCGAGGCTTGCCCATCAGAATTTTGATGTCTGGAAATCAATTTGGCGGTCAAGCCAAATCGCTTGAATGGGCGAAGCAAACTCTGTCGAGAGCGAGCTCTGAAGTGACCGCTTCGCTAGTGCCCGGAGATGCCGGAGCAGTGGTCGAAAAGGCAGTGAAAGAACAGGAAATTGACCTGCTCATTATGGGGGCATTCAGTCACTCGCCACTGCGCGCTCTTCTGTTCGGAAGCAAGACGGCTGAATTACTGCGTTCGTCACACATTCCAATTCTTCTACTGCGTTAAGTCTTGATCAACGCCACTAATTGGCTGTCAGGTTTGAGCCAAACCGATCACCGTCAACCGGCAATACATCTGGATGGGAAGTTTGAAGCGAACTAGTTGATCTGCGCTGCATAAGGCGATTTGTCCCGCTGATAACAACCTGTCCTTTTAGAAGTTTTCAACACATTGGCGGTTCATGACGAGAGTTTGTTGAAAGGCGCGCGTGAGCGGTGGCCACGCGCCTATGGACAGGGAGATTCCTATGGAATTGCGTCATCTACGCTGCTTCTTGGCCGTCGCAGAAGAACTGCACTTCGCACGCGCCGCTGAAAAACTACACATCGAGCAATCGCCGTTATCGCGCACCATTAAAGAACTAGAAGCTGATGTCGGCGAGCAGCTATTCATCCGTACTAGCCGCAGCACTCGATTGACACGGGCAGGGAAGCTTTTCCTCGAGCATGTTCCTCGCATCTTCACGGCCTTACAGCAGGCTCGCGATAGCGTTAAGGCAGCGGCCAATGGCTTTCATGGGCAACTGCGCATCGCTCTGTCTGACGGCATCACGCCTTCACGTTTACCGACGTTACTCGCGCTATGTCGGCAGGAGGAACCCGAAGTCGATTTGCGCCTTTTCGAGGTGCCGCTTTCTCAACAGATCAAGGGGCTACATGACGATCTATACGATGTTGGGTTTGCGCAGTGGAACAAAGTCGGCCAAGGTATCGTAGCCGAGGCGGCGTGGCGTGATGCGTTAATGGTGGCAGTGCCTGCGCGGCATCCATTGCTCAGGTACAAGCGCATTCCGCTTGAAGAGGTTCTGCGTCATCCACTAGTGCTTTGTGATCCTTCGATTTGCGAAGGGCATGCCCGGCAGGTTGACGGCATGCTTCAGCGAGCAGGCCTGGAACCGCTGATTGCAGAACGTGTTGCGTCCTTCGACCTAATGATGGCGCTAGTGGCAGCAGGCTTTGCCTTGGGTTTAGCCGGAGCGCCACATATCACAGGTAGCCGCGAACCCGGCGTAGTCGCCCGTTCGCTGGCAGGGCGAACTCCCATGCTCGTTACGTATGTGCTGTACCGCGAGGACGAGTTCACCGAATCGGTGACACGATTCAAACAGCGCGTCCACGCAATCGACTCTCCCGAAGGGACGGAAAAACCCACGTTTTAAACCCTATCTGCGAGAGGATGTCGGATCATGATTTTGAAGCTGATTGCCCCGTTCTTGCTGGTTGCTGCAATCACCGCCTGCGGCCCAT
This sequence comes from Pseudomonas sp. 57B-090624, assembly GCF_003234055.1. NCBI lineage: Bacteria > Pseudomonadati > Pseudomonadota > Gammaproteobacteria > Pseudomonadales > Pseudomonadaceae > Pseudomonas > Pseudomonas sp. 57B-090624. The sequence goes on along the minus strand of NZ_QKRU01000016.1, from coordinate 64,853 downwards.
CCGAGCCGTCGAACCAGGAAGCTATTGTGCCGACCGTCGAAGAGCTGGCCGCCGATCCCGAGCGCTTGAAGGAACTGCGCCTCCAGTGCAAGACCGAGCGCCCGACGATGGGCGACGTGCTGTGCAACCGGGTGGCCGAAGCGACGAACAAGCGCTTCTTCGGCGACGGCAAGGTGCCTTACACGCCATCGGAAACGCCGCCGAAGTTCTGACCGTTGGCGGCTTGCCGCATATCCTGTTTTTCTTTCTTAACACGCCGCAGCGCGCTCATGCCTGCGGCGTTTTTATTGGCTTTGTCCCTGCATGAAACCATGCTTTCTGCATCACCTTGCTGCCGATAACGGTCTTTGACCGGCACTGAACCGACACCGATCCTGACGTCTGCGGCACGCCTTCGTGCCGCGTTTTCCACGGGGAATCAGCGCAGGAGAAATCGGAGGCCAAGGTATGCAGGCTCAAGGTGTGTTGTTCGGGCAGATCGCCGCCGTGTTCGGCATCGTGATCGCCGGTGTGTGGGTTGCCACGCAATGGACAGCCGCAGCCTTGGGCTACCAACTACGCCTGGGCTCGCCCTGGTTCGACTTCCACGGCAAGCCGGTCTATTACCCGTGGAAGCTTTTCGAGTGGTGGTTCTTCTTCGATGCCTACGCGCCGCAGGTCTTCGACACCGGCGGCATGATCGCGGCAAGCAGCGGCCTGCTGGCCGTGGCGGTCGCCATCGCCATGTCGGTGTGGCGCTCGCGCCAGGCGCGCAAAGTGACGACCTATGGCTCGGCCCGCTGGGCCGATGCCGCCGACATTCGCAAGGCCGGGCTGACGCAGCCTGCTGGCGTCTTTCTCGGCCAGCATGACGGCCACTACCTGCGGCACGAAGGGCCGGAACACGTCCTGACCTTTGCGCCGACGCGCTCCGGCAAGGGCGTGGGCCTGGTGGTGCCGACGCTGCTGTCCTGGCCGGCATCCGCCGTCATCCATGACATAAAGGGTGAGAACTGGCAGATCACCGCTGGCTGGCGCAGTCGATTCAGCCACTGCCTGCTGTTCAACCCGACCGATGCCAGTTCAGCGGCCTACAACCCGCTGCTGGAAGTAAGGCGCGGCGCGCATGAGGTACGCGACGTGCAGAACATCGCCGATATCCTGGTCGATCCCGAAGGCGCGCTGGAGAAACGCAACCACTGGGAAAAGACCAGCCACGCGCTGCTGGTCGGGGCGATCCTGCATGTGCTGTACGCGGGGGAAGACAAGACGCTGCGCGGCGTCGCCAACTTCCTCAGTGATCCGGCCAGCCCGTTCGAGCTGACCTTGCACCGGATGATGACGACCAAGCACCTGGGCGGTGCCCAGCATCCCGTCGTTGCATCCGCTGCCCGCGAAGTGCTCAACAAGTCGGACAACGAGCGGTCGGGCGTGCTGTCCACCGCCATGTCGTTCCTTGGTCTGTACCGTGATCCGACCGTGGCGGAAGTCACTTCGCGCTGCGACTGGCGCATCGGCGACCTGATCGCAGCAGAGTATCCGGTATCGCTGTATCTGGTAGTGCCGCCTTCCGACATTTCGCGCACCAAGCCGCTGATCCGGCTGATCCTCAACCAGATCGGCCGGCGGCTCACCGAATCGCTCGATGGCAGTGACGGTATCGAGCGCCGGCACAAGCTGCTGCTGATGCTCGATGAGTTCCCGGCGCTTGGCCGTCTGGACTTCTTCGAGACGGCGCTGGCCTTCATGGCGGGCTACGGCATCCGCAGCTTTCTGATCGCGCAGTCGCTCAACCAGATCGACAAGGCGTACGGGCAGAACCATTCGATTCTGGACAACTGCCATGTGCGCGTGACCTTCGCCACCAACGACGAACGAACCGCCAAGCGTATTTCAGAAACTTTGGGCACCGCCACTGAGTTGCGCGCCCAGCGCAACTACGCAGGCCACCGGCTTGCACCGTGGCTGGGGCACCTGATGGTGTCACGCCAGGAAACCGCACGTCCGCTGCTGACGCCGGGCGAAGTGATGCAACTACCGACCGATGAAGCGGTGGTGATGGTGTCCAGCGTCGCACCGATCAAGGCGAAGAAGCTGCGCTACTTCGCCGACGCCAATTTCAAACAACGGGTATTGCCCCCGCCTGTAGTAACGGCTGGCCCCTACGCCGATGTACCGCCTGCACGACCTGACGATTGGAGCGGCCTGGCAATACCCGCGGTTCCTGCGGCACCGGCCACGGCATCCGCCGATGACCTGGAGGCCTTGGGCTCGACTGACGACGGCGGCCCACGCCGCCAGCCCGAACTGTCGGAAGCCATCGCCTATGCCCCCGAGATGGACGCCCCGACCAGCGATCTGTCGCTGCTCGATGACGACGACATGCCCCCGGTGCTTCCCGACCAGCTCGACCCCGCACTGCAACGCACGGCGCGACTGGCTTCTCTCGACCCCAACGACGGAATCAACCTATGAGCCAATACCGATTGAACCTGTTCATTCAGCACGAGCACGCCAAGCGCCTGGACGAGCTAGCCACGAAGAAAGGCGTCTCGAAGTCCAGCATCGTCGCCGCTGCCTTGGCGTCCTGGCTGTCGCCCGATGCTGGCGACCAGCGTGAGGCCGCCATCGCCAAGCGGCTGGATCGTCTGTCGCGGCAGGCCGAGCGTCTGGAGCGTGACCAGAACATCCAGATCGAAACGCTGGCGCTGTTCATCCGCTACTACCTGACCGTCAGTACGCCGGTGCCCGAAGCCCATCAGGATGCGGCTCGCGCTCAGGGCAAGGCTCGTTTCGAGCAGTTCGTCGAACAGTTGGGTCGGCACCTGATGCGTGGCCGCAACCTGGTGCGCGACGTGGTGGAAGAACTGCACCCCCAAGGTCGTGAGTTCGGCATGCGCATGGACGACGCGGCGGCGTTGGCCGAAGCCCATCAACGCACAGCGGAGCGTGCGTCATGAGTGCCGTTCCACAGACCCCGCCCGATCCACGCTCATCCGCTGAGGCGTCCCAGGATCGCCGCATCCAGATGCTGCGCACGGCGATGGGGCCGGTGATCGCTGCTGCGCTGGAAGACCCGGACGTTGTGGAGGTGATGCTTAACCCCGACCGGACATTGTGGGTGGATCGGCTGTCCTCTGGCCGTGCGCCGCTCGGCGTCGAACTGCCCGAGGCCGATGGCGAACGCATCATCCGCCTGGTGGCCGCCCACGTCGGTGCGGAGGTACATCGCGGCCAACCGCTCTTGACTGCCGAGCTGCCGGAGACGGGCGAACGCTTCGAGGGCATCTTGCCGCCCGCTGCACCTGGCCCGGCCTTTGCGCTGCGCAAGCGTGCCGTGAGCATCATCGGTCTGGATCGCTATGTGGCCGAAGGCATCCTGACTGCTGGGCAGGCCGAGTTTCTGCGTCACGCCGTGCGCGAGCGGCACAACATCCTAATCGCCGGAGGCACCAGTACCGGCAAGACCACGCTGGCCAATGCCTTGCTGGCCGAGATCGCCGCCACCGGCGACCGCGTACTGGTGCTCGAAGACACCATCGAACTGCAATGCGCTGCCCGTGACCATGTGCCGCTGCGCACCCGCGCAGGCGTGGTGTCGATGCAAGAGCTGGTGCGCGCCACGATGCGGCTGCGCCCGGATCGCGTGATCGTCGGCGAAGTGCGCGGCGGCGAAGCGCTGGATCTGGTGAAGGTCTGGGGCACTGGCCACCCCGGTGGCATCGCCACCATCCATGCCGGCTCCGCCTTGGGTGCGCTGCTGCGCCTGGAACAACTGATCCTCGAAGTGGCGGTGCATCCGCCCCGCGCCCTGATCGCCGAGGCGGTCAATGTCGTGATCCACATCGCAGGCCGTGGACGCAAGCGCCACGTCGAAACCATTTCTCGCGTCGTCGGTTTCGACGGCGAGGGCTACCGCCTGGCGGATGCGCTGGAAGCACCGTTCTCCGAGCTTCCGCCGGTTCCTCTTGCAGCCGCTGCCGCTGCGCCTTCCTCGATCCCTGACCAACCTGGAGAACTGCCATGACGCAGATGCACGTTCCTGCTTTCCGCTTTTCCGTAAATCCGCTTTCCCACCTGTCCAGCCTGGCACGACTGCGTAGCCTGGCCCGCCCCGCACGGCAAGGGCTGCTGCTGGCAGCGCTGCTGCTGTTCCTGGCCGGAACCGCGCAGGCGGCCGGTTCCTCGATGCCGTGGGAAGGCCCGCTGCAATCCATTTTGGAGTCGATCCAGGGGCCGGTGGCTCGCATCGTCGCGGTCATCATCATTATTGCGACGGGCCTGGCGCTGGCCTTCGGTGATACCAGCGGTGGCTTCCGCAAGCTGATTCAGATCGTCTTCGGCCTGTCCATCGCCTTCGCGGCTTCGAGCTTCTTCCTGTCGTTCTTTAGCTTCTCCGGCGGGGCCGTCGTATGAGCACGGCCACCGATCTTCCGGGGTTTGAAGTGCCGCTGCATCGCTCACTGACCGAGCCGATCCTGCTGGGCGGTGCGCCGCGCACCGTAGCGATCGCCAACGGCACGCTAGCCGCCGCCGTCGGGCTGGGCCTGCAACTGTGGATTCCCGGCGTGGTGATGTGGATCGTCGGCCATTCGCTGGCGGTTTGGGGGGCGCGTGTCGATCCGCAGTTCATGCAGGTCTTCGCCCGGCACATCAAACACAAGCCGCTGCTGGACGCATAGGGAGAAGCCGACATGCTGAACCTTGCCGAATACCGCCAGCGGCCAGCGCTCTTGGCCGACTGGTTGCCTTGGGCCGGGCTGATCGCGACGGGCGTGGTACTGAACAAGGATGGCTCGTTCCAGCGCACGGCACGCTTTCGCGGGCCGGATCTGGACAGCGCCACGCAAGGCGAACTAATAGCTACATCAGCGCGGCTGAACAACGCACTGCGCCGGCTTGGTTCGGGCTGGGCCTTGTTCATCGAAGCCGAGCGCCGCCCGGCAGCAGGCTATCCACGCTCCGAATTCCCGGAGCCGTTGTCATGGCTGGTGGATGAAGAACGCCGCGCGGCCTTCGAGGAATCCGGCCAGCATTTTGAGAGTGCCTATCACTTCACACTTGCCTATCTTCCACCAGAAGAGTCCCGCGCCCGCGCCGCCAAAATGCTCTATGAGAACCCGCCAGGCGATGGCGTGGACTGGCGTGGGCGGCTGGAAGCCTTCGTGGCGGAAACGGATCGCGTGTTCGACTTGCTCGACGGCGTGATGCCGGAAATCGCCTGGCTCGATGACAGCCAGACACTGAGCTACCTGCACGCCACGGTGTCCATGCGGCGCTACCGCGTCGGTGTGCCCGACGTGCCGTTCCATATCGACGCACTGTTGGCCGACTGCGCCCTGGTCGGTGGTCTGGCGCCCATGCTGGGCGACCAGCACCTGCGCGTGGTGTCGGTGCGAGGCTTTCCGACTTCGACGTGGCCAGGGATTCTGGACGACCTCAACCGCCTGGGCTTTGGCTACCGCTGGAGCACGCGCTTTTTGTGCCTGGACAAAGCTGAGGCGGAAAAAGAACTCGGCCGCCTGCGCCGCCAGTGGTTTGCCAAACGCAAGAACGTCGTCGCGCTGTTGCGCGAAACGATCTTCCAGCAGGAAAGCCCGCTGGTCGATACCGATGCTAGCAACAAGGCGGCCGACGCCGATGCCGCCTTGCAGGAACTGGGCAGCGATCAAGTCGCTTTCGGCTACCTCACCGTCACTGTGACGGTGCTCGATGCCGACCCGGCCGTAGCCGACGAGAAGCTGCGCATGGTGGAGCGCGTCATCCAGGGCCGGGGCTTCGTGACCATCCCCGAGACCCTCAATGCAGTCGATGCCTGGCTGTCGTCCATCCCTGGCAATGCCTATGCCAACGTGCGTCAGCCCATCGTCTCGACGCTGAACCTGGCGCACATGATGCCGCTGTCAGCGGTGTGGGCCGGGCCGGAGAAGAACGCGCATCTGGATGGCCCGCCGTTGATCGTCACCCGCACCGATGGCGCGACGCCTTTTCGCTTGGTCACGCACATCGGCGACGTGGGCCACACGCTGGTCGCCGGGCCGACCGGCATGGGCAAGTCGGTCTTGCTCGCTACGCTGGCGATGCAGTTTCGCCGCTATCCCGGCTCGCGCATCTTCGCCTTCGATATGGGCCGCTCCATGCGTGCCACAATCCTCGGGCTGGGCGGCGAGCATTACGACCTAGGCAATGACGGGGCGATTGCTTTCCAGCCATTGGCCCGCATCGACCAGGAGGGCTACCGCACCTGGGCCGCCGAATGGGTGGAAGGCCGCCTGCTGCATGAAGGTGTCTCCATTGGCCCGGACGAGAAGGCCGCGATCTGGTCGGCACTCGGCAGCCTCGCCGGCGCGCCGGTGGAGCAGCGCACGCTGACGGGCCTCTCGGTGCTGCTGCAATCGAACGCACTGCGCCAGGCGCTCGCGCCCTATGTGCTGGGTGGTGCCCACGGCAAGCTGCTGGACGCCGATTCTGATCGGCTGGGTTCCGGCAGCGTGCAGGGCTTCGAGATGGAAGAGCTGATGCACAGCAAGGCGGCAGTGCTGGCCGTGCTGGGCTACCTGTTCGCCCGCTTCGATGAACGCTTCGACGGCGCGCCCACGCTGTTGATCCTCGATGAAGCCTGGCTGTTCCTCGATGATCCGGTGTTCGCTGCCCGCATCCGCCAGTGGCTCAAAACGCTGCGCAAGAAGAACGTCAGCGTCATCTTCGCCACGCAGTCGCTGGCCGACATCAAGGATTCAAGTATTGCACCGGCAGTGATCGAAAGCTGCGCCAGCCGGATTTTTCTCCCTAACCCACAGGCGACCGAGCCTCAGATCCGCACGATCTACGAGGGCTTCGGCCTCAACAGCCGCCAGATCGAGATCGTGGCGACCGCGCAGCCCAAGCGTGACTACTACTACCAATCGCGCCTGGGCAATCGCCTGTTCGACCTCGACCTGGGGCCAGCAACTTTGGCCTTCGCCGGGGCATCCACTCCGCAAGACCAACGCGACATGGATCGCGTGCTGCTGGACGCAGGCACACCGGGCTTCGCCGGTGCCTGGCTGCGTCATCGTGGCCTCGATTGGGCCGCTGATCTGCTGCCGTCCTCGCCGGCGGCAGCGTCCTTCCTCGCTTCTCAACCCCAGGAGGTTTCACCATGAAAACCCAACCCCGTTTGCGGTCCGTCTCGCTCGCCGCCGTGCTGTCGGCATCGCTGCTGGCCGTGCAGCCTGCATCCGCGCTGACGGTGTTCGACCCGTCCAACTTCGTGCAGAACACGCTGACCGCCGTGCGCACGCTGGAGCAGATCAATAATCAGATCAACCAGCTTCAGAACGAAGCGCAGATGCTGATGAACCAGGCGCGCAATCTGACGAATCTGGACTTCAACATCGTCAATCGCCTGCGCTCGACGCTGGCGACCACCGAGCGGCTGATCGCCGAGGCTCGCGGCCTGGCCTACGACGTGCAGAGCATGGATGCCACCTTCGCCCGGCTGTACCCGGAGCAGTACGCCGCGACCGTCAGCGGCGACCAGATGCTGCGCGACGCGCAGGAACGCTGGAAGAACACCTTGAACGGCCTGCATACCGCGATGCGGATGCAGGCGCAGGTGTCGCAGAACCTGGCGCAAGACGAAAGCGCGCTGTCCGACCTGGTCAGCCAGAGTCAGTCCGCCACCGGCGCACTGCAAGCCATGCAGGCGACCAATCAGCTTCTGGCCTTGCAGGCCAAGCAGTCGATCCAGGCGCAGCAGCTCCAGATCACGCAGGAACGCGCCGCCGCGCTGGAACTGGCACGCCAAGCAGCGGCTGTCGAACGCGGCCGGGAAGTGACGCGCCGCTTCCTAGGCGACGGCACGCCATACACGCCGCAGCGCGTGGATTTCTACGGCAACTGACGGGAGACGGCCATGCGATGCGTTTCCTTGCTGCTGCCCGTGCTGCTGGTCGCTTGCAGCCAGCAGCCGACCGAAGACCTGGCCGCAGCCTTGGCTGCCAATCCCGCGCGGCTCAAGGTTTTGCGTGCGCAGTGTGCAGCCGACCGGGCTACGGCAGGCGAAGACGCTTGCCTGGCTGCGGCTGAAGCCTTCCGGCGGCGCTTCTTCGCCGGTGAAACCGGGCCTGACGAGTTCCACACGCTGGCCGATCTGCCGCCGATCCCACCGAGCTTCGACACACCCATCAGTGACCAGGACGCCATGCCCTTCGAGGGGGACGTGCCATGAATGACGTGACAGTGATCGACCGATTCCTCGCTACCTTCTCGCGCTACATCGACTCGGGCTTTGGGCTGCTGCAGGGCGAAGTCGCGTTCCTGACCGCCACGCTGATCGTCATCGACATGACCATCGCTGGGCTGTACTGGGCGATGAGCCACGCCACCGGCCAGGGCGATGACTTGATCGCAAAACTGCTGCGCAAGGTGCTTTACGTCGGCGCCTTCGCCTACATCATCAACAACTTCAACTGGCTGGCCAGCATCGTCTTCCGCTCGTTCGCGGGCCTGGGCCTAACGGCCAGCGGCTCGACGATGAGCATGGGCGAATTTCTGCAACCGGGCCGCCTGGCCAAGACCGGCATCGACGCGGCAGCGCCGATTCTTGAGCAGATCAGCGACATGGCGGGCTTCCCCGAGGTGTTCGTGAACATGACGCCCATCGTGGTCATGTTCCTGGCCTGGGCCGTGGTGATCCTGTGCTTCTTCGTGCTGGCGATCCAGCTTTTCATCACGTTGATCGAGTTCAAGCTGACCACGCTGGCGGGCTTCGTGCTGGTGCCTTTCGCCTTGTGGAACAAGACCTCGTTCCTCGCCGAAAAGGTGCTGGGCAACGTGGTGTCCTCGGGCATCAAGGTGCTGGTGCTGGCCGTCATCGTTGGCATCGGCTCGGGCCTGTTTGCCGAGTTCCAAGTGCATCCGGCCGAGCCGTCCATCGACCATGCGGTGGTCATCATGCTGGCCTCGCTCACGCTGCTGGCGTTGGGGATCTTCGGGCCGGGCATTGCCACCGGGCTGGTATCCGGTGCACCGCAGCTTGGCGCAGGCGCGATGGCTGGTGCTGCGATTGGTGCCGCAGGCGCGGCGGTTGCCGTAGGTGCCGCAGCCACCGGCGTGGGCGGTGCTGTGATGGCCGGTGCGCGCATGGCACCGGCTGCCGCCAAGCTCGCCGGGTCTGGTGCGCGGGCTGCAACCTCGGCGGCTGGCAGCGCGAAGTCGGCTTTCCAGGCCGGTTCCGCCGCTGCGGGCGGCGGAGCCAAGGGCGCGATGGCCGGGCTGGGCAGTGTTGCCAAGGGCGGCGCACAGGCCGCTGGCCAGCGCGCTGGTGCTGGCATCAAGGCAGCAGCGGCCAAGGCTGCAGCGCCATTCAAAGCAGGCTGGCAAGGCTCTGGTGCCGATGGCGGCTCAGGCGGTGGCACTGCGGGGCCAGCCGCCGCAGGCGATGCCGCTGGCAACACAGCCAACGCGCAAAAACAAGAGCAGCCCGGTTGGGCCAAAAACCTGCAACGCCGCCAACGACTCATACAGGCCACCACTACGGCCGCGCACACGCTGCGCGGTGGCGACGGCGGCGGTTCGGGCCAAGGCCCGAGCCTGCGGGATTCCGATAGCTGACTTTCAAGGAGAACTCCATGCGATTCAAACGACCGCAGGTGCGCTATGCCGATACGCCGCAGCCTGCCACTCCGTATCAAGCCGCTGCCCAGGTGTGGGACGAGCGCATCGGCTCGGCCCGCGTGCAGGCCAAGAACTGGCGGCTGATGGCCTTCGGCTGCCTGGTGCTCGCATTGCTGATGGCCGGCGGCCTGGTGTGGCGCTCGGCCCAATCCATCGTCACGCCCTATGTCATCGAGGTCGATCAGTCCGGCCAGGTGCGCACCGTGGGCGAAGCGGCCACGCCGTATCGGCCCACCGATGCGCAGACGGCACACCACATCGCGCGCTTCGTGACGCTGGTGCGCTCGCTGTCCATTGACCCCATCGTCGTGCGCCAGAACTGGCTCGATGCTTACGACTACACCACCGATCGTGGCGCGGCGGTGCTCAACGACTATGCGCGGGTGAATGACCCGTTTGCCCGCATCGGCAAGGAATCGGTGACGGTGCAGATCACCAGTGTGGTTCGCGCCAGCGAGGCGTCGTTCAACGTGCGCTGGACAGAGCGCCGCTACGTCAATGGCGCGGCGACCGGGCTGGAGCGATGGACGGCGGTGGTGTCCATCGTGCAGCAGACCCCGCGCACCGAAGAACGCCTGCGCCGCAACCCGCTGGGCATCTACGTCAATGGCTTGTCGTGGAGCCGTGAACTGGATTCTTCTGAAGGAGCCAAACCATGAATGCACGTTTCCGTAAAACCGCATTGCCGGTGATCCTGCTGGCATCGACTGTCCTGTTTGCGGGCTGCGCCACGCAGGGCAAGCCGCCGCCGGTGATCTCGCTCGATGAGCCGGTGCAGGCTCAGCCATTGCCCGAGCCGCCCACGCCCATCGAAGTGGTGGCAGTGCCCGAACCGTTGGCATTGCCCGGACAGTTGAAACCGCTGCCGGACGTTGATGCGACCCCGGCTTCACCGGAGCCTGCCGACGAGAAGGTGCGCGTTTCGCGTGCCAATGCCGAGGCGCGCATTGCGCCGACCCGTGAGGGCTACGTCAATGCGATCCAGGTCTGGCCCTTCACTGACGGCGCGCTGTATCAGGTCTATGCGTCCGTGGGCCGCGTGACCGTGATCGCGCTCCAGCCCGGCGAGGAACTGGTGACGGTCGCTGCGGGCGATACCGTGCGCTGGATCGTGGGCGACACCTCCAGCGGCAGCGGGGCCGATCTGCGCGTCAATGTGCTGGTCAAGCCTATCCGTTCCGGGTTGAAGACCAATCTGGTCATCACCACCAGCCGCAGGACGTACCTGCTGGAACTGACTTCGACCGACAAGGCATGGATGGCGTCCGTGTCCTGGGACTATCCCAAGGATCGAATGCTGGCCTTGCAGCGCCAGGCCCAAGCCGCCAACGCTGCCGCGCCGGTCGATGCAGGCTTGTCGCTGGAGAACATCCGGTTTCGCTATGCAATCAGCGGCAGCAATCCACCGTGGAAGCCGCTGCGCGCCTTCGACGATGGCGAGAAGGTCTATATCCAGTTTCCTGCAGGCATCGCCCAGGGCGAGCTGCCGCCGCTGTTTGTCATCGGCGCGCAGGGCCATGGGCAACTGGTGAACTACCGCTTCCGCTCGCCGTACTACATCGTGGATCGGCTGTTCGGTGCGGCCGAACTGCGCCTAGGGGCCGACAAGGGCGACGTGGTGCGCATCGAGCGCACGGATGGCATTGCTGGGAGGAACTGAGCATGAGCCAGGACGATACCCCCGACCTTGACGCGCCGCAGGCGGACAAGGTGGCACCCGAGGCGGTGGCGCTGCGCGCCCAACCGCGCCCGGTCACGCGCCTGAACCGGCGCACGCTGGCCATCCTCTCCGGCGGGCTGTCGGTCGGCCTGATGGGCGCACTGATCTGGTCGCTGCAACCGCAGCAACGCAGCGCGAGCGAGTCTACCGAGCTGTACAACGTGGATCGCGTGTCCAAGTCGGAAGGGCTGGATGCGCTGCCGACGGACTATTCCAAGCTGCCAGCGCTGCCGCCCGACGTGCCGGAGCTCGGGCCACCGCTGCCGGGCGATTTAGGGCCAGCCATCGTCAATTCGCAGCAGCCAGTTGCCGCCACCTATGCCGCGCCCGGCTACGACCCCAACGATGCGCTACGCAAGGAAGAAGAAGCAGCGGCAGCTTCATCGGTGTTCTTCCGCACGGGTTCCCCGCAGGCTGCGCCCGTGGCGCAGTCGCAGGTCGCTGCCGCGGCAGGCTTCGCTGCCAATGCCGCTTTCGATCCGCTGGCCGCTGGCCCAGCCTCGACGGCGGCCCAGCCTGCTGATCCGACTGCCGTGCAGAACCGGCAAGACCAGAAAGAGGCGTTCCTGACAGGCGGCTCTAGGGAAACCCGTAACTCCGGCAACCTGCAAATGCCCGCATCGCCGTACCAAGTCATGGCAGGAACGGTGATCGCAGGTGCGCTGGTGACGGGCATCAAGTCAGACCTGCCGGGCGACGTGATCGCCACGGTGACGGAGCCGATCTACGACACGGCCACAGGCAAGTTCCTGCTGATCCCGCAGGGTTCGCGCATCCTGGGCAAGTACAACAGCCAGGTCAGCTACGGCCAGAGCCGCGTGCAGGTGGTGTGGAACCGCATCATCCTGCCGGACACGTCTTCGCTCACGCTCGACAACCTGATCGGCACCGACCCGGCGGGCTATGCCGGTCTGGAAGACGACGTGGACTGGCATTGGGATCGGATTTTTGCCGGTGCCGTGCTGACGACGCTGCTGGGCGTCGGTGCCGAACTGGCCGCACCCGAGAACCGCCAGGACGGTGATCGCGTCATCATCGCCGGGCGCGACAGCCTGCAGGACACGGTGAACCAAGTCGGCCAGGAAGTGACCCGGCGCAACCTCAACATCCAACCCACGCTGACCAGCCGTCCCGGCTTGCCAGTGCGCATCATCGTGAACCGCGATCTGGTGCTGCGGCCCTATCAGCCGCTGTTCTTCAACAAGGGGACTTCGCGATGAGCTCGACCAGGAAACTGCGGCTGGGGCCGCTGCCCAAGACCGAAAGCGTCAAGCTGACCTTCGCTTGCTCGGCCAGCTTGAAAGCCGATCTCGACCGCTACGCCGCGCTGCATGCGCAGGCGTATGGCGAGGCGGTCGATGCCTCGACGCTGATCCCGCACATGCTGGAGGCGTTCATGGCGGGGGATCGGGGATTCAGGAAAGGAAACGCCAACAAGTCCTTGCCGCCGAACCCAAGCTGAAGGTGCACCGGAACCAGATTGACCATCACTCGAACGCGCAGCCCAACGCTGCGCGTTCTTCGTTCTGGATAGGCTGCGAGGGAATGGGCTAAAGTGACCGAGCAGGCCTGCCAGTTCTTGGCAATCTCCATCGCTACAACGCGACTCGGCTTGCTTTCTACAGGCTCTTATGTGGCCCCCAGTCCACAACACCGCATCCCCTGCAAGCGGCATAAAACAGAGCTAACCTATTGCCCCATATATGGTTTCAAGCCTCCCGTGTTTTGCACGAAAGGCTTGACGCTGGCCATTTTTTATGGCCTGTGGATAACCCAGCACCTTGCCGGGCGAGTCCCTTTTAACAATCGCCGCAATGCCCAACCGCTTGAAAGGAACCCAAAGCGCTCGCCCCTGCACACGGGTCTGGCTTCGCCAGACTTCCCTCGCTCCATCGTCGTCACAGGTGCCCGGCGTGCCATCCCTGGCCTGCAGCGCTCAACCCCTGCAACGACGATTGCGCTCGGCCTCCTGAAAGGGGCGTTTGTCGTCGCCGGAGTCTTCATCGATGTGCGCTATACCCTCGGGCACAGTGGCTTGCGTAGGGTGGCGCAGAGCGAAGCGAAACCCACGCGGTGGGCGTGACAGGAGGTCATAAATACCCGGAAGGACCGAGGCTTCGCCTCACGTTCACATCAGCTAACCCAGGCAGAGCCAACACATTCGCGATTGTCCTGCTGCAGCCCGGAACCCTTCCGGGTGCCAGGTACCGGTCAGACCGCGCGCCCATAGGCGCTGTCGATGCCCCTGCGTTCTTCCAGGCAATCGGCCTCGCCCATCTCGAACTCGCGGCAGATCAGCGGGCGGTTCTCGTAGATGCTGCAGAGCATGGTGTCGCGGTCCAGCGCGGCGCACCAGCCGTCGTCCAGGCGCGCCATGACGTCGCCGCCCCACTCGTCCGTCTCGATGAAGCGCTCGGGCACGCCGGTGTCGGTGATCAGCATCACTTCCAGCTGGCAGCAGCACGCGGCGCAGGTGGAGCAGGTGACGGCGGGGGTGGCAGGCAACTGCCTGAGGGGAATGTGCGAGGAATTCATGGGCGCGCAGTCTACGGCAAAGGCGCCCGGCACGGTGGCCGGGCCGATCAGTTGCCCGCGTCGGGTCGTCCCAGGCGCCTCGCCAACTGGTGCAGCAACGGCAGCAGCGCCGCCCAGATCAGGGCCAGCACCAGCAGGCTGGGCAGTGTGCCGAATGGCAGGCCGACCCCCGCCAGGCGCGCGCCAGCCAGGTACGACAAGGGCCCGGCGATGGCGCCCAGCAGGGCGGCGAGCCACCAGGGGCGTGCGGTCCAGGCCAGGCAGTGGTTCAGCGTGGTGCCCAGCAGCGCCCAGAGCAGCGCCAGCCAGGGCGGGATCAGGCGCCCGCCATGGCCGAAGTCGAAGACCCCCAGGTTGAGCAGCAGGCAGTCCAGCAGGCTGCCGAGCAACGCCACCGCGATCACCAGACGCCCGTCCGCGGCCCAGCTGCCGATGCAGAGGAAGTGCAGCACCAGGATCGCCGGCGCCACCAGCAGCAGGAGCGGCTGCTCGGCGGCGAACAGGCAGGCGAACCAGCCCGCCTGGAACAGCACCGCATTGGCCAGGCGCCTAGGCATCCAGTTGGCCGAGCAGGGGCGAGGGGCGAGCGCCGGGCTTGGCGAGCAGCAACTGGGCGGTACCGATGGCGCGCTCCAGGAAGCCGCCCTCGCAGTAGCACAGGTAGAACTCCCAGAGCCGGTAGAAGGTCTCGTCGTAGCCCAGTTGCTCCAGGCGGCCCCGCGCCGCGCGCAGGTTGTCGTGCCAGTGGCGCAGGGTGCGCGCGTAGTGCAGGCCGAAGTCCTCCATGTGCAGCAGGTTCATGTCGCTGTCGCGGGTGATCACCTCCAGCATCTTCTGCACCGAGGGCAGGGCGCCGCCGGGGAAGATGTAGCGCTGGATGAAGTCGACGCTGCGCCGGGCCTGCTCGTAGCGCTGGTCGCGGATGGTGATGGCCTGCAGCAGCATCAGGCCGTCGTCTTCCAGCAGGCGCGCGCACTGGCTGAAGTAGGTGGGCAGGAAGCGATGGCCGACCGCCTCGACCATCTCGATCGAGACCAGTTTGTCGAAGCGCCCGTCGAGGTCGCGGTAGTCCTGCAGCAGGACGGTGACCCGCGACTGCAGGCCCTGCTCTTCGACGCGCCGGCAGGTGTATGCGTACTGCTCGCGGGACAGGGTGGTGGTGGTCACCCGGCAGCCGTGGTGGGTGGCGGCGTAGAGCGCCATGCTGCCCCAGCCGGTGCCGATCTCCAGCAGGTGGTCGTCGGGCTTGAGTTCGAGCTTGCGGCAGATGCGCGCGAGCTTGTTCAGCTGCGCCTGCTCCAGGCTCTGATCGGGGCTGGCGAACTGCGCGGCGGAATACATCATGGTCGGGTCGAGCATCTGCTCGAACAGGTCGTTGCCCAGGTCGTAGTGGGCGGAAATATTGCGCCGCGAGCCGGCCCGGGTATTGCGGTTGAGCCAGTGCAGGCCCTGCACCAGCGGCCGCCCCAGCGATGCCAGGCCGCGCTCCATGCCGTCGAGCACATCCAGGTTGGCGACGAACACGCGGATCACCGCGGTGAGGTCGGGGGTGGTCCAGTAGCCGTGGATGTAGGCCTCGCCCGAGCCGATGGAGCCGTTGGCCGCCACCAGCGGCCAGACCGCCGCGTCCTGCACCTCGATGCGCGCCCGGAGCTCGGCCTGGGCGTCGCCGTAGACCCGCTCCTCGCCGTCCTCCAGGATCGTCAGCTGGCCGTGGCGCAGCTGCTCCAGCTGGGCCAGCACCAGTCGGCGCAACAGACCGCCGGCCAGGCCGGTATTGCTGAACAGGCCCGGCTTGATGCCGAGGCTAGGGCTCTTCATGGATACGCTCCTTCGAATACGTGGTGGCGACGCGGTAGGCGCCGTCCGCCGCCTGGTGGGAGAACAGTGGCAGGCGTTTGAGCAGCAGGCGCAGGGCCTGCCAGTAGATGCCCAGGACGGTCTTGGCCGTCATCCAGGGAAAGCTGGCGAGGTAGCGGTGCAGGCTGGCGCGGTCGAGTTCGCAGCGCTCCAGGTCGAGGGTCGCGTCGAACAGCCGCGTCTCGCCCTGCCAGTCCTCCATGTGCACCGCCAGGCGCTGGCCCACCGGGCTGAAGGCCATGCGGTACTCCAGCTCGCGGGGCAGGAAGGGCGAGACGTGAAAGGCCTTGTCGACCCGCACCCGCTGGTGCGCCTCGCCCTGCACCGGCACCACGTAGTGGTAACGCTCGCGCCAGGGTGTATTGGTGACCTCGCAGAGGATCGCCATCAGCCGCCCCTCGGTGTCATGGCAGTAGAAGAACGTCGCCGGGTTGAAGGCCAGCCCCCAGCTGCGTGCCTGGGCCAGCAGGCGGATGGCGCCTTCGGGGCGCCGCCCCAGGGCCTCGCCCACGCGCTGCCGCACCGCCTCGGCGAGGCGCATGCCGGTGCGGGTGAACTGCGGCAGGAAGTCGCGCTCGCGAAAGGCGAAGGGCTTGAAGCGGCCGTGCCCGGCCAGGGGCGAGAGGCCGAGCACCTGCTCCTGTTCGTCCAGGTCCAGGTACAACAGGCCGATGCGGTAGCGGAAGGCGTGGGCCCGGGGCTGGTGCCGCCGGTGCCTGACCCAGCCGCTGTAGAGGGCACTGTTCACAGGGATTCCCCGAACTCTCGGGCCACGCGCAGGGCGCTGACCACGCCGTCCTCGTGGAAGCCATTGCCCCAGTAGGCACCGCAGAAGTAGCTGTGCTGCTTGGCGTTGATCTCCTCCCAGCGCGCCTGGGCGCGGACGCCCTCGAGGCTGAACTGCGGATGGGCGTAGCTGAAGCGGGCGAGGATGCGCGCGGGGTCGATGGCTTCGCCCTGGTTGAGGCTGACGCAGAAGGTTTCCGGCGCCTGGATGCCCTGGAGGATGTTCATGTTGTAGGTCACGGCCGCCGGACGCTGGCGGGGGCCGCCCAGGCGGTAGTTCCAGCTGGCCCAGGCCAGTGGCCGGCGCGGCAGCAGGCGGGTGTCGGTGTGCAGCACCACCTCGTTGTCGGCATAGGGCAGGGCGCCTAGCACCTCGGCCTCGGTTGCGCTCGGCTGGGCCAGCAGGGCCAGTGCCTGGTCGCTGTGGCAGGCGAATACCACCTTGTCGAAGCGCTCGCTGCCGGCGGCGCTGTGCAGGGTCACGCCCTCGGCGTCGCGCTCGACCCGGGTCACCGGGCAGGACAGGCGGATGCGGTCGGCGAAGCTGGCCGTCAGTGGCGCCACGTAGCTGCGCGAGCCCCCGCTGATCACCCGCCACTGCGGGCGGTCGTTGACCGAGAGCAGGCCGTGGTTCTTGAAGAAGCGCACGAAGAACTGCAGCGGGAAGGCCAGCATGTCGTCCAGCGGCATCGACCAGATCGCCGCCCCCATCGGCACCAGGTAGTGATCGCGGAAGCGCTCGCCATAGCCGCCCAGGCGCAGGTAGTCGCCGAGGGTGATGGCCGGGTTGATGCGGCCCGCGTCGAGGTCCGCCTGGGCGTCGTGGTTGAAGCGCAGGATCTCCCGCAGCATGCCCCAGAAGCCTGGGGAGAGCAGGTTGCGCCGCTGGGCGAAGAGGCTGTTGAGGTTGTTGCCGTTGTACTCCAGGCCGCTGGCGGGATCGTGCACCGAGAAGCTCATCTCGGTGGGCTGGCTGGCCACGCCCAGGCGCTCCATCAGGCGGATGAAGTTGGGGTAGGTCCAGTCGTTGAAGACGATGAAGCCGGTGTCCACGGCGTAGTCACGCCCGTGCAGGTGCACGTCCACCGTGTGGGTGTGGCCGCCGATCCAGTCGCTGGCCTCGAACAGCTGGATGTCGTGCCGGCGTGCCAGCAGCCAGGCGCAGGTGAGGCCGGAAATGCCGCTGCCGATGATGGCGACTTTCATTGGGGAGCTCCGTTACGGGCCAGGCGTCGGCCCAGGGCCAGGCGCAGCCGCGCCGGCAGTCGGGCGAGCAGGCGCAGGGCGAGGATGAAGGGGCCCGGGAAGGCGATTTCCAGCGGCCGCCGTGGCAGCCGCTGGACGATGTGGCGCGCGGCGCGTTGCGTCGACCAGCGCAAGGGCATGGGGAAGTCGTTGCGCTGGGTCAGCGGTGTGTCGACGAAGCCGGGGCTGACCAGGGTGACGTCGAGGCCTTCGTGGGCCAGGTCAACGCGCAGGGATTCCAGCAGGTAGCGCAGGCCGGCCTTGGAAGCGCCATAGGCTTCTGCGCGAGGCAGGGCGAAGTGGGTGACGGCGCTGACCACGCCGACCAGGTGCGGCCGTTCGCCCTTGCGCAGCAACGGCAGGGCGACCTCGATGCAGCGCGCCGGGGCGAGCAGGTTGGCCGCTACCACGCGCTCGACCAGGTCGGCGTCGAACTGCCCGGCCTCCAGGTATTCGCAGGTGCCGGCGTTGAGGATCGCGCAATCCAGCGCGCCCCAGTGCCGGGCGATGCGCTCGGCCATGGCCGTGACCTGGGCGGCGTCGGTCAGGTCGCCCGGTACCAGCAGCACCTGCTCGGGGAAGCGTTGCTGCAGCGCTTCGAGCGGGCCGCTGCGGCGGGCGCTGAGGGCGAGCCGGTGCCCGTCGCGGAGCAGCAGTTCGGCCAGTTCGGCGCCTATCCCGCTGCTGGCGCCGGTCAGCCAGATGCGTCGGGTCGTGTTCATCCCAGTCGCCTCTTGAGCAGTGCAATGGCCCCGCGCAGCAGCGGCACATGCTCGTAGAGCAGCGCGCCGGCATCGAAGTAATCGCGGTGGTAGTGCACCCGTTCGCCCCAGCGCAGGTGCGAGCAGCCCTCGACCGCGATGGGGCGGCCACCGTCCAGTCGCGGGTGGCGGTAGGTCATGGTCCAGCGCAGGTAGCCCTCGCCCTCGCCGACCGGATCGTAGCCATGGAAGCGGAAGCTCAGGTCGCTGACATTCTCGTAGAGCCCGGCGAAGTACCGGCGGATGGCGGGCAGGCCTTCGACGTGGTGCAGCGGGTCGGTGAACTGCGCGTCCTCGCTGTACAACGTGTCGAGCAGCGCGAGGTTGTCGCGACCCAGGCGGGCGAAGTCCTCGGCGAACCGGTGGAGGAAGGTGCTCATGCGGCCACCTTGGGCAGGTTGCGGAAGGCGGCGATGGCACGGTCGC
Source organism: Pseudomonas sp. 57B-090624 (assembly GCF_003234055.1). Lineage (NCBI taxonomy): Bacteria > Pseudomonadati > Pseudomonadota > Gammaproteobacteria > Pseudomonadales > Pseudomonadaceae > Pseudomonas > Pseudomonas sp. 57B-090624. The sequence goes on along the minus strand of NZ_QKRU01000016.1, from coordinate 45,881 downwards.
GGCTGGAGGAAAGGTCGACCACGGGCTGTGGATAACCTGCCGGCAGGAACAGCCCGCCACGGGCCGCCGGGTCATGGATGTCCTTGGCGTCCAGGCCGGCCAGCTCCGGCACCCATTGGCGGATGAACACGCCTTGCGGGTCGAAGCGCTGGGACTGGCTGACCGGGTTGAAGATGCGGAAGTAGGGCGCTGCGTCGGTGCCGGTGGAGGCGCTCCACTGCCAGCCGCCGTTGTTGGCGGCCAGGTCGCCGTCGATCAGGTGGCGCATGAACCAGCGCTCGCCCTCGCGCCAGTCGATCAGCAGGTTCTTGGTGAGGAACATGGCCACCACCATGCGCAGGCGGTTGTGCATCCAGCCGGTGGCCAGCAACTGGCGCATCGCCGCGTCGACGATGGGGATGCCGGTGCGCCCCTGTTGCCAGGCGTGCAGGTCTTCTGGCGCGTCGCGCCAGCGCAGCGCCTCGGTTTCGGGGCGGAAGGCACGATGGCGGCTGACGCGCGGGTAGCCCACCAGGATGTGCTTGTAGAACTCGCGCCAGAGCAGCTCGTTGATCCAGGTGACGGCGCCGGCGTTGCCCGATTCGAACTCGCCCCGATTGCTGCGCAGCGCGGCATGCAGGCATTGGCGCGGCGACAGCACGCCCGCGGCGAGGTAGGGCGACAGCTGGCTGGTGCCGGGGCGGGAGGGGAAGTCACGTTCGTCCTGGTAGTGCTCGATCTGCTGGTCGGCGAAGGCTTCCAGGCGCTGGAGGGCGCGCGCCTCGCCGGCCGGCCAGAGTGCCTGCAGCGCGGTGGCCGGGGTGGCGAAGCCCTGGACCGAGGCGGGCATGGCGTCGCTTTCGATCCCCAGCGGGGCCTGCACGGCGGGCGTCGGCGCGGAGCCGGGCAGGGCGGCGTGCAGCCGTGCGTAGCAGACCTTGCGGAACTGGCTGAAGACCTGGAAGTAGCCGTCGCTCTTGGTCAGCACGCTGCCGGGCTTGAACAGCAACTGGTCGAGGTGGCTGCGCAGGCGCACCTCGTCCGCCTGCAGCCGGGCCTTCACCGCCGCGTCGCGGGCGCTCTCGTGGATGCCGTACTCCTCGTTGACGTGGACGGCGCCGACCTGGTGTTCATGACAGAGGCGGGCGACGGCTTCCGCGGCCTGGTCCCAGCGCTCGGCGTGGCGCACCAGCAACGGCACGTTGAGGCGTGCCAGCTCGGCCTGGAGCGCGACGAGGTTGCGCAACCAGAAGTCCACCTTGGCGGGGGCATCGTCGTGTTCCAGCCACTGCCCGGGGGTGATCAGGTAGAGAGCGAGGGTCGGCCCGGCCGCCATCGCGGCGGACAAGGCGGTGTTGTCCTGGACGCGAAGGTCGCAGCGGAACCACATCAATTGGCGCATGGAAGATCCTCATGCCTGGCCAGCAGTCCGAGGCTGGTCAGGGTTTGCAGGGCCGCGACCGGGTCGTCGGCGAGATGGGGGCGGATGCCCTGGCTGGCCAGTTCCTCCAGCTCGCGCTGATGGATGTGCACGGCGGGCCCGGCCAGTACCAGCGGGCAACCGGGGTCGGCCAGCAGGCGGGCCAGGCTCGTGCCGTTCAGGGCCTGCTCGGCATAGAGCAGCAGGGCGCGGGGTTCGATGCGGGCGATGGCCAGGGGCAGCTCGGCCGGTGGTATCGGCCATTCCAGTACCTCCACGGCGCAACCGGCGTTGCTCGCCAGCCAGGCGCTCAGCCACAGGCCGGGCGCCATGGGCTGTTCGCAGGGGTTCAGCAGCAGCAGCGGGGCACCGCCATGCTGGCGGTTGTTGTGGTAGATGCGGGCTCCCAGCTTGCTGCGCAGCCAGGCGTTGAAGAACACCCGCTCCAGGCGTGCGCCGTAGGCATCGCGCCAGCGCTCTTCCAGCGCTTCGAGCAGGGGCAGCAGCAACTGCAGGCAAAGGGTGAGCGGCGGGTAGATGGACAGTGCCGCGTTGAAGCGCTCGTCGAGGCGCCGTTCGGCCAGGGCGGCGATGGCTTCCAGCAGCTGGTGGCGCTGCTCGTCCCACAGCGACGAGGGGGCCAGGGCGGCATGCTGGCCACCACGCAGCAGGCCCTTCACCTGGCCCACGGGGACGCCGCGGTCGAGCCAGGTGAGCACCGCACGGATGCGCGCCACGTGCTCGGGCGCATAGAGGCGGTGGCCCTTGGCGGTGCGCTGGGGCAGCACCAGGCCGTAGCGGCGCTCCCAGGCGCGCAGGGTCACCGGGTTGACGCCGGTGAGGCGCGATACGTCGCGGATGGGCAGCAGGCCTCGGGCCAGGGCTTCCTGGAAGTCGCCGTCGAGTGGGGTGTCGTCGTGTTCGTCCATGGCTAGATGGCGTTGCGCAGGCTGAGGTCTTCGGGGTGCGGTTGCAGGTAGGCCTGCTGCGCGATGTAGGGGTCCGGATGGCGGGCGAAGTGATGCTTGAGCAGGGTCAGCGGCACCACCAGCGGCACGATGCCGTTGCGGTACTGCTCGATCAGGCGCTGCATCTCGGCCTTCTCGTCCCGGCCCAGGCTGCCCTTGAGGTAGCCGCTGATGTGCTGCAGCACGTTGCTGTGGGTGCCCCGGGTGGCGCAGCGCGCCAGTGCGGCCATGAGCTGGCGGAAGTAGGGCGGGCCGAACGCCTCCGGCGCGTGCTTGCCGATATCGCCCAGCAGGCGGCCGAGGGCGCGGTACTGCTGCGGGTCGTGGGCCATCAGCTGATACTTGTAGCGGGCATGGAATTCGAGAATGCCGCGACGGGTCAGGCCGCTGGCGCAGAGCGCCCGCCAGCGCGCGCAGGCGAATACGCGGGTGAGGAAGTTCTCCCGCAGCACCGGGTCGCAAAGACGGCCTTCCTCTTCCACCGGCAGCTCCGGGTGGCGCTTGCAGAACGCGTCGGTGAACAGGCCGCGCCCGCCTTCCTCGGCGGGGATGCCATTGGCCTGGTACACCTTCACGCGGTGCAGCCCGCAGGAGGGGGACTTCTGCATGAAGATGTAGCCGCACAGGTCGTCCAGCTCCCCGGCCATGCGTTCGCCGTAGGCGGTCAGCGGCTCGCTCAGGTCACGCGAGCCGTCGCGGTTGACGGCGCGCGGCAGCGCCGGATCACCTACCAGGCGAATGGCCTCGCGCGGCGTGCCCAGGCCGATGGCGACTTCCGGGCAGACCGGCACGAAGTCGAAGTAGCGGGCCAGGGTGCGGGTGCACAGGCGGGACTCCTTGTGACCGCCGTTGAAGCGCACCGGCTCACCGAGCAGGCAGGCGCTGATGCCGAGCCGGGGCTTGGGGGTTGCTGGGGCGTCCTGTGACATGAAAATGACCTCGGATGTTTTCTTGTACAAAGTGATGTTTATGTACAGGTAATTCCATCTTAGGCATGTAGTTGTACAAGTCAAATATCTTGTACAGGTTTTTGCGAGGGATCGAAGTCGGCTGTGGCCAGGGGAGGGGTCGGGAAAGGCAAGATATGCGCCAGGCCCCGCAGGCATCCGGCCTGGCGCGGGGGTTATCTACCGAGGTGTTCGATCAGGCGCCGGGCCGCTTCCTGGCCGCTCAGCCAGGCCCCTTCGACACGACCGGAACTGCACCAGTCGCCGCAGGCGTAGAGCCCCAGGTCGGCATCGGCCAGGGCGCCCCATTCGTGGCCCTGGGCCGGCCGTGCGTAGAGCCAGCGGTGCGCCAGGCTGAACACGGGAGCCGGTACCGCGCAGCCGATGAGTTCGGCGAAGGCGCCATGCAGCTCCTCGATCACCGCCTCCTTGGGCAGGTCCAGGTGCTGCTTGCTCCACGCGCTGCTGGCGTGCAGCACCCAGGTGTCGAGAGTGGTCTCGCGACCGGGCTTGGTGCGGTTGCGGGCCAGCCAATCCAGGGGGCTGTCCTGGACGAAGCAGCCTTCCACCGGGGTGTCCAGCGGTCGCTCGAAGGCCAGTGCGACGGCCCAGGTGGGCTCCATGGCGACGCTGGCTGCGGCGCCGGCGAGCTTGGGGGCCGCTGCCAGCAGGGCCGTGGCCTGGGGCGCGGGGGTGGCGATGATGACGTGGCTGAAGGGCCCGTGGCTCAGCCCCTCGGCATCCTGCAGGCCCCAGTGCTGCTCGCCACGGAAGACTTCGGTGATGCGGCAGGCGAAGTTGACCGGCAAGGCGCCGAGCAGGGCACGGGTGATGGCACTCATGCGCGGCGTGCCGACCCAGCGCACCTGCTCGTCCGGCGAGGGCGTCAGGCCGCCGTTGCGGAAGTTGTACAGGGTGGGCGTCCACTCGGCGACCCAGCCGCGGTCGCGCCATTGCTGGACGACTTCGGTGAAGCGGCGGTCGCGGGCGGTGAAATACTGCGCGCCGAGATCGAGCGAACCGGCGTCGCTGCGCTTGCTGGCCATACGACCGCCACTGCCGCGGCTCTTGTCGAAGAGCTGCACGGCATGCCCGGCGGCATGCAGCGCCTGGGCGGCGGAAAGGCCCGCGAGGCCGGTTCCGATGATGGCGATGGGAGTGCTCATGGTTACCTCTTTACCTTGTGCTGTGGCGACTGCTGATCAGGTGTTCGATAAACCTATACACTTTTGTTGCGTTGTACAGGGCTATCGGTTCCAATTCGAGTGCCGCTCATAAAGGTGTGACCATGGCGGACTCAACCCGTGCCCTGTCTTGATTCAGACTAGGGCGATATCTCCACTTAGCACCATGCGAGGAGGATGCCATGCACATATTGCTGACCGGCGGTACTGGCCTGATCGGTCGCGAACTCTGCCGGCTGTGGAGTGGGCAGGGCCACCAGGTCACCGTGCTCAGCCGCACACCGCAGCGTGTGGCCGGGCTGTGCGGGCCCGCAGTGCGGGCCATCGGCAGTGTCCATGAATATGGCGACGGCCCCTTGGACGCCCTGGTCAACATGGCCGGCGAACCGGTGGCCGGTGGGCTCTGGACCCGCGCCCGCAAGGCGAAGATCCTCGACAGCCGGGTAGCCTTCACCGAGCGCCTGCTGGCCTGGCTCGAGACCCGCGAGCAACGCCCGGCGCTGTTGCTGTCCGGCTCGGCGGTGGGCTGGTACGGCGATGCCGGCGAGCGCGAGGTGCGCGAGGATTCGGCTCCCGGCAACGGCGATTTCGCCAGCGCGCTGTGCATCGCCTGGGAGGAGACCGCGCAACGTGCCGAGGCATTGGGCATCCGCGTGGTGCTGCTGCGCACCGGCCTGGTGCTCGCCGAGCACGATGGCTTCCTGCGGGACATGCTCCGACCCTTCCGCCTCGGCCTGGGCGGGCGCCTGGGCAGCGGCCGCCAGTGGATGCCGTGGATTCACCTGCAGGATCAAATCGCCGCGATGGATTTTCTTTTGCATCAGGAGGGGGCCAGCGGTCCCTATAATGCGTGCGCTCCGCACCCCGCGCGCAATCGTGACTTCACTCGCAGCCTGGGCCGCGCGCTCGGCCGTCCGGCCATCCTGCCGGCGCCGGCATTCGCCCTGCGCCTGTTGCTGGGTGAGATGTCGATCCTCCTGCTGGGTGGCCAGCGCGCCTTGCCGACGCGTTTGCTGGAGGCGGGGTTCACCTTTCGTTTCACCGATCTGGATACGGCGCTCGCCGATGTGCTGAGGCCTAAGGACGTTGCATGACTGATCACGCGCTGCTGCTCGCCAACCTGGGTTCTCCGTCGTCCACTTCGGTGGAGGACGTGCGTCGCTACCTCAACCAGTTCCTCATGGACCCCTACGTCATCGACCTGCCCTGGCCGCTGCGTCGCCTGCTGGTCTCGCTGATCCTGATCAAGCGTCCGGCGCAGTCGGCCCATGCCTACGCCTCCATCTGGTGGCCCGAAGGCTCGCCGCTGGTCGCTCTCAGCCGCCGCCTGCAGGCCGCCACCCAGCCATTCTGGCCCCATGGCCCGGTGGCCCTGGCGATGCGTTACGGCGAGCCCTCCATCGAAAACACCTTGCAGGAACTGGTGCGCCAGGGAGTCAAGCGCGTGACGCTGGCACCGCTCTACCCGCAGTTCGCCGACAGCACCACCACCACCGTCGAGCAGGAGACGCGCCGGGTCATCGCCGCCCATGGTTTCAAGCTCCAGGTGCAGGTGCTCGACCCCTTCTACGACCAGCCCGAGTACCTCGACGCCCTGGTGGCCAGCGCCCGCCCGCACCTGGAGCAGGGCTTCGACCACCTCCTGATGAGCTACCACGGGCTGCCCGAGCGTCACCTGCACAAGGCCGACACCAGTGGCAGCCACTGCCTCAAGGGCGCGGATTGCTGCCAGCGTGCCGAGGGCCAGGTGCTCGCCCGCTGCTACCGTGCCCAGTGCTACCGCACCAGCGAAGGCTTCGCCGCGCGCATGGGGCTGCAGCCGGGGCAGTGGTCGGTGTCCTTCCAGTCGCGCCTGGGGCGTGCCAAGTGGATCGAGCCCTACACCGAGAGCCGCCTCGACGAGCTGGCGGCCCAGGGGGTGAAGAAACTGCTGGTGATGTGCCCGGCCTTCGTCGCCGACTGCATCGAGACCCTGGAGGAGATCGGCGACCGCGGGCGCGAGCAGTTCATCGCCGCTGGCGGCGAGGACCTGGTACTGGTGCCCTGCATGAACGACCACCCGCAATGGGCCCAGGCCCTGGCCAGCCTCTCCGGCAAGGCCCAGCGCCTGCTCTGAGCATCAGCCCGGGGACAGCCCGGGCATTCGCCTGGCCTATAAAGCCGCTGCTTCACCCCGCCTGCACCTAAGCTGGGCGCTTCTTCCACCGTCGTGCGCCGCACCGGCGGCGCCGAGGAGAGCCCATGCAGAACAACAACAATGGCTATCCCTCGGGCCTGCGAGCCTGGACCACCGTCGCCATCCTGATGGTGGCCTACGTGCTTTCATTCATCGATCGGCAGATTCTCAACCTGCTGGTGGAGCCCATCCGCCGCGACCTGGTCATCAGCGACACGCAGATGAGCCTGCTGATGGGCCTGTCCTTCGCACTGTTCTACACCGTCTGCGGCATCCCCCTCGGGCGCCTGGCCGATACCCGCAGCCGCCGCGGGCTGATCGCCATCGGCGTACTGTTCTGGAGCGCCGCCACCGCCGCCTGCGGCATGGCCAAGCTGTACTGGCAGTTCCTCGTCTGCCGCATCGGCGTGGGTGTGGGCGAGGCGGCATTGTCGCCGGCGGCCTATTCGCTGATCGCCGACAGCTTCCCCCAGGAGCGCCGCGCCACTGCCATCAGCGTGTATTCCATGGGGGTCTACCTGGGTTCCGGCCTGGCCTTCCTGCTCGGCGGGCTGGTGATCAAGTTCGCCTCCGCCCAGGGCGACGTGCACCTGCCGCTGCTGGGTGACGTGCGCCCCTGGCAATTGATATTCCTCATCCTCGGCGGTGCCGGCGTGCTCTTCACCCTGCTCATGCTGGCGGTGCGCGAGCCGGCCCGGCGCGGCGTGGGCGCTGGTGTCGCGGTGCCTTTCTCTGAAGTGGGGCGCTACATCCGCGCCAACCGCCGCACCGTGCTCTGCCACAACTTCGGCTTCGCCGGCCTGGCTTTCGCCGGCTATGGCAGTGCGGCGTGGATACCCACCTTCTTCATCCGCACCTATGGCTGGGATGCCGGCCACGTGGGCGTGGTCTACGGCAGCATCGTCGCGGTGTTCGGCTGCCTCGGCATCGTCTTCGGCGGCCGCCTGGCGGACCGCATGGCCAGGCGCGGGCGCTGCGACGCCAACATGCGGGTCGGGCTCATCGCCGCGCTCGGCGCGCTGCCGCTGGTGCTGGTGTTCCCGCTGCTGGACAACGCCAACTGGGTGACCGTGCTGATGGCACCGACGGTGTTCTTCCTCAGCATGCCTTTCGGCGTGGCGCCGGCGGCGATCCAGGAAATCATGCCCAACTCCATGCGTGGCCAGGCCTCGGCCATCTACCTGTTCGTCATCACCCTGATCGGCCTGGGCCTCGGCCCCACCGCCGTGGCGCTGGTGACCGACTACGTGTTCGCCGACGACAAGGCGCTGCGCTATTCGCTGCTGATCGTCACGTCGCTGGCGGTGGCAAGCTCGGTGGTGCTGCTGTGGATGGGCCTCAAGCCGTATCGCGAGAGCGTCGAGCGCCTGAAGCAGTGGGTGGCGCCGAGCCCGCTGACGGGCGCCAAGCTGGTAGATGCCTGATCGGCGGCACCAATGAAAAAGCCCCGCGATCGCGGGGCTTTTTCGTGGAGCGGGACTCAGATGTCCGGCGCGTCGTCCGCCGCCTTGTGCTTCCAGGCGTCGTGGCCGGGAAGGATCAGGTTGAGGGCGATGGCGACGATGGCGCAGAGGGCGATGCCCTTGAGGCCGAAGTCGTCCGGGCCGGTGCCGGTGCCGATCAGCACGCCGCCGATACCGAATACCAGGGTCACCGAGACGATCACCAGGTTGCGCGCCTCGGCCAGGTCGACCTTGTGGCGGATCATGGTGTTCATGCCCACGGCGGCGATGGAGCCGAACAGCAGGCAGAGGATGCCGCCCATGACCGGTACCGGGATGCTCTGCAGGATGGCGCCGAACTTGCCGATGAAGGCCAGGCCGATGGCGAACACCGCTGCCCAGGTCATGATCTTGGGGTTGTAGTTCTTGGTCAGCATCACCGCGCCGGTGACTTCGGCATAGGTGGTGTTCGGCGGGCCGCCGAACAGGCCGGCGGCCGAGGTGGCCAGGCCGTCGCCCAGCAGGGTGCGATGCAGGCCAGGGGTCTTCAGGTAGTTCTTGCCGGTGACGCTGCCCACCGCGATCACGCCGCCGATGTGCTCGATGGCCGGGGCCAGGGCCACGGGGACGATGAACAGGATGGCCTGCCAGTTGAACTCGGGGGCGGTGAAGGCCGGCAGTTCCAGCCAGGGCGCGGCGAGGATCCTGGCGGTGTCGACCACGCCGAACCAGAACGACAGGGCGAAGCCCACCAGCACGCCGGAGATGATCGGCACCAGGCGGAAGATGCCCTTGCCGAACACAGCAACCACCAGGGTGGTCAGCAGCGCGGGCATGGAGATCCACATGGCGGTGGCGTAGGGGATCAGCTCGGTGCCGTCGCCGGCCTTGCCCATGGCCATGTTGGCGGCGATGGGGGCCATGGCCAGGCCGATGGAGATGATCACCGGGCCGATCACCACCGGGGGCAGCAGGCGGTCGATGAAGCCGGTGCCCTTGATCTTCACCGCCAGGCCCAGGAAGGTGTAGACGAAGCCCGCCGCCACCACGCCGCCCATGGTCGCCGCCAGGCCGAACTGGCCCTTGGCGAGGATGATGGGGGTGATGAAGGCAAAGCTCGATGCCAGGAACACCGGCACCTGGCGCCCGGTCACCAGTTGGAACAGCAGGGTGCCGACACCGGCGGTGAACAGCGCCACGTTCGGGTCCAGGCCGGTGATCAGCGGCATCAGCACCAGGGCGCCGAAGGCCACGAAGAGCATCTGCGCGCCGGACAGCACCTGGCGCCAGAGCGGATCGTTGTAGTCATCGCTCATCGATCAGGTGTCCTTCTGCTTGGTGCCGAAGATCTTGTCACCGGCATCGCCCAGGCCCGGGATGATGTAGCCGTGTTCGTTGAGCTTTTCGTCGATCGAGGCGGCGAAGATCATCACGTCCGGGTGGGCGTCGTTGACCACCTTGATGCCTTCGGGCGCCGCCACCAGCACCATGGCGCGGATCTCCTTGCAGCCGGCGCGCTTGAGCAGCTCGATGGTGGCGACCATGGAGCCGCCGGTGGCCAGCATCGGGTCGATGATCAGCGCCAGGCGCTCATCGATCTCGGGGGCCAGCTTCTCCAGGTAGGTGTGCGCCTCGAGCGTCTCCTCGTTGCGGGCCACGCCCACGGCGCTGACCTTGGCGCCGGGGACCAGGCTGAGCACGCCGTCGAGCATGCCGATGCCGGCGCGCAGGATGGGCACCACGGTGATCTTCTTGCCGGCGATCTTCTCCACCTGCACCGGGCCCGCCCAGCCCTGGATCTCGTAGTTTTCCAGGGGCAGGTCGTTGGTCGCTTCATAGGTGAGCAGGGCGCCCACTTCCTGAGCCAGTTCGCGGAAGTTCTTCGTGCTGATGTCGGCGCGGCGCATCAGGCCGATTTTGTGGCGGATCAGCGGGTGGCGGATCTCTCGGATAGGCATGGGGTGTTACTCCGGCGGGCTGGCAAAAAAATTGCGTTAGATTAAAGCATTGCCCGTGCCATGTCGTGACTGACTGGCGGGTCGCACGACGTTCGGGGCGGCACATCAGCAGGCTCCCGGCGCTGCGACAAACTATCCTCCGACACTCGTCCGGCGGGGCTTGCTCCGGGACAGGCGGATGAGTACCTTTGCCGACTTTTATCTTGACGCCCCGATCAACTTCCCTCGGGAAGACAGGGCCAACGCCGCTCAAAAACAGAGGAAAAGCCATGCCCGCCGATCTCGCCCACATCCGCCAGGTAATGGCCGAAGCCGACTGCCTGTACACCGATGCCCAGGTCGAAGCCGCCATCGACCAGATCGCCGGCGCCATCAATGGCGAGCTGGCCGAGCGCAACCCCGTGGTCTTCTGCGTGATGAACGGCGGCCTGATCTTCGCCGGCAAGCTGCTGCCGAAGCTGGATTTCCCGCTGGAGCTGTCCTACCTGCACGCCACCCGCTACCGCAACGAAACCAGCGGCGGCGAGCTGTTCTGGAAGGCCAAGCCGGAGATCTCCTTCATCGACCGTGACGTGCTGATCATCGACGACATCCTCGACGAAGGGCACACCCTCGCCGCCATCATCGACTTCTGCAAGCACGCCGGCGCCGCCCACGTGCACACCGCCGTGCTGATCGACAAGACCCACGACCGCAAGGCCCGCCCGGACCTGAAGGCCGACTACGTGGGCCTGCCCTGCGTGGACCGCTACATCTTCGGCTACGGCATGGACTACAAGGGCTACTGGCGCAACGCCGCCGGCATCTTCGCCGTCAAGGGACTCTGAGCCCGTGGCCGCGCGCTTCCTCGACCAGTCGCTGTTCACCCAACTGGCCGCAGGGGCCGCAGCCAGCCCGCGCCAGCGGCTGCACCACAACTTCCACGAGATGGAAGAGCCCTGCCACCGCATGGCGGTGGGGCTGCAGCCCGGCACCTACCTCGCGCCCCATCGCCATCTCTCTGCCGACAAGGCCGAGACCCTGTTGGTCCTGCAGGGCCGCCTGGGCCTGCTGCTGTTCGCCGAAGACGGCGAGCTGGAGGCGACCCGTGAACTGGTCGCCGGGGGCGAATGCGTCGGTGTCGATCTCCCGCCCGGGCAGTACCACGCCCTGGTGGTGCTGGCGGCCGACAGCCTGCTCTTCGAATGCAAGGCCGGCCCCTATCGCGCGCTCGTCGAGGCTGAGTACGCGCCCTGGGCGCCACGCGAAGGCGAGCCCGCCGCCCTCGACTACCTGGCCTGGATGCGCGCTCAGTTCGACTGAGGCTCCAGCCAGCGCAGGGCCTTGGCGCGCGCCTGCTCCAGGTCGCGCACATAGGCCAGGCGCCCTTCCTCGCGGAGGATGCCGGCGCGGCGCAGCTTCAGCCGCACCCGCGTGGTGGTGCCCACCAGGACCAGGCCGATCCCCTGCCTGCGGTAGTCACCCAACAGGTTCTCGATGGCCGCCAGGGCGGTCATGTCCAGCAGCGGCACCGCGCTGATCTCGACGATCACCACCTTCACCTGCGGGTTGAGCCGGCGCAGCACGCTCAATGCCTTCTCCGCCACGCCGAAGAACAGCGGGCCGCGGATCACGTAGGGCATCACCTGTTCCGGCAGGCCGTCCAGCGCCTGGTGGAAGCGCGGCGGCAGCGGCAGGGCATCGGTCAGGTCGCTCATGCGCTTGATGAACAGGGCGGCGGCCAGCAACAGGCCGACGCCCACCGCCAGCACCATGTCGAAGAGCACCGTCAGTACCAGGCAGGTGAGCAGCACCAGCACGTCGTTGCGCGGGGCGATGCGCAGCGTGTGGGCGACGTGGCGCGCCTCGCTCATGTTCCACGCCACCATCAGCAGCAACGCCGCCAGGGCGGCCATCGGCAGGTAGCTGAACAGCGGCGCGAGCAGCAGCATGGCCAGCAGCACCACGCCGGCGTGGATCACCGACGCGATGGGCGATACGGCGCCGGCGCGCACGTTGGCGGCGCTGCGGGCGATGGCGGCGGTGGCGGTGATGCCGCCGAACAGCGGGGCGACCAGGTTGCCCAGGCCCTGGCCCAGCAGCTCGGCGTTGGGGTCGTGGCGGGTGCCGGCCATGCCGTCTGAAACCACGGCGCAGAGCAGCGATTCGATGGCGCCGAGCATGGCGATGGCGAAGGCCGGTGCGAGCAGCTGGCGCACCAGTTCGAAGGACAGCACCAGCGGCGCGCCGCTGGCCCCTGGCAGTTGCCAGGGCCAGGCGAAGCTCGGCAGGAATGGCGGGATGCCCGGGTGCACCACGCCGTCCAGTTCGTAGGTGAAGCGTTCGCCCAGGGTGGCCACCGGCAGGCCCATGCCTTCGAGGGCGAGGCCCAGCAGGGCGCCGACCGCCAGGGCTACCAGGTGCCCCGGCACCTTGGGCACCAGGCGCGGCCACAGCAGCAGGACGCCGAGGCAGGCCAGGGCCACCAGTGCATCGCCAAGGTGCGCACCGGGCAGCGCCCGGGCCAGCAGGCCGATCTGCTCGACGTAGTTCTGCGGTGGGTGCGCCAGTTGCAGGCCCAGCAGGTCCTTGACCTGCAGGGTGGCGATGACGATGCCGATGCCGGCGGTGAAGCCCAGGGTCACCGGGTAGGGGATGAACTGGATCAACCGGCCGAAGCGCGCCAGGCCCATGGCGATGAGGATCATCCCGGCCATCATGGTGCACAGCAGCAGGCCGCCGAGGCCGAACTGCTGGGTGATCGGCAGGAGGATGACCACAAAGGCGGCGGTGGGGCCGGAGACGTTGAAGCGCGAGCCGCCGGTGAGGGCGATCAGCGGGGCGGCCACCAGCACCGTGTAGAGGCCGTGCTGCGGGGCGACCCCAACGGCGATGGCCAGGGCCATGGCCAGCGGGATGGCGACTATGCCCACCGTCAGCCCGGCACCCAGGTCGTTGCGCAGGGATCTCCAGGAATAACCGCTGCGCAGGCTCTGGCGCAGGGCGGCGAACAAGGGCGGCAGGGGTAGTGACATGGCGGGCTCCTCGGCGGAAGGCACCGAGTATAAGGGCTGCACGGCGCCAGGCACCTTGACCTGAGTCCAATGACCAAGGGCCAGGAGCCCGTGCTAGAGTGCTGCGCTCGTTCGTACCGGGAGTTGCCGATGTCTCGCCGTAGCCGTTTCGCCGCCGTCCTCCTGCTCGCCGCCAGCCTGCCCCTGGCTGCCGCCCCGGGCGAGGCACCCAAGGGCACAGCCACGCCATTGCACGCCGAGTTCCTGCCGCCGGACGAGCAGGGCCTGCGCCAGGAACAGCCCGAACAGGTGTTGCTGCTGAAGGTGGCCAGCTACCGCGTCACCCTGGGCAACCAGCGCCAGTCCAACCAGCAGCCGATCCCGATCACCACGCCGATGCTGATCCAGCTGCGTGCCACGCCCGTAGGCAAGGCGGTCGGCAAGGGCTCGGAGGCGGTCGATGTGCAGATCGATTTCGAGGTCGACGGCAAGAGCCTGAAGAAGGCGACCTACGACGAGGCCGCCCGCAAGCTGACGCTGCACTATCCACAGTCCCAGTACCGCGCGGTGCTCGATCTGCTGCGCAACGGCGCGGTGTTCTGCCAGTTCGCCGCCTACCCCAATGGCCATGTCTGGGCCGACCTGCACCAGGGGCCCGTACGCCTGCGTTGAGCCGCGTCGGCCTGCGGGGGTAAACTTCGGGCCCCGTGTGTTCCGGCCAGAGAGTAGTGAGCGATGCGCAAAGACAAGAAGCAGGTGATCGGCGAAGAAATCACCGAGGACTCGATCAAGCTGTTCCTCGAGGTGGAGCCGGCCGATGACACGCCGCCGTCCCTGCACAAGCTGGTCAAGGCCTACCGTGGCCTGCGCATCGACGACTTCGAGCGTTTCCTGCAGTTCTTCCTCGAGGCCGGCTACGACCTCGCTGCAAAGGACGCCCAGGGCAACGACTTCATCGCCCTGATCAAGGACCAGCGCCTGGCCGAGCCCTACATCGAGGCGGTACAGGCCGCCCGGGGCTGATCCGGCACGAACCCATCCACAGGAACCCGCCTTCGAGCGGGTTTCTGCTTTTCTGGGCCTGGCGAAAACAGTGACCCAGCGCACGCACGAGGAGGTGCACATGAGCAAGGAAGACGCATCGCAACGCTGGCAGCGGCAGACCATCGCCTATGCCCGCGCGATCAACGCCTATGTCGAGAAAGGCCTGCGCGAGGGCTGGGACAACGTGGGCGACGAACCCAGTTCCGCCGGGCGCGAGAAGCTGGTCCCGGCGCTGCTGGAGGCGCTGCGCGAGGCCAACCGCAACGGCCGGCTGGACGGGCTGCAGGCGACCTGGCCGCCGGCCCATGCGCCACTGCACGAGGTGCTCGACGAGAAGGGCCAGGCGATCCCCCTGCTGGCGCTGCTCGATGATGGCTCCATCGTCGCGCGCATCGGCGCCACCTGGGAGCCGGGGCGGGTGGTGCGCATCGTCGGTGATCGGGTCGAGGAGGTGCCTGGCCTGGCGTTCTTCGGTGCCTGCCCCAACCGCCGTTTCTACGCGCTGGCGCGGGAGACGGGTGTGGAGGTGCATGACGGCTGGGACGGCCCGGTCGTGCTGCGCTGCCCCTGGCCGCGAGGTGATGAGGACGCGCCCGAGGGCGTGGCGCTGGAAGCCTTTGCCGAGACGCCGCGCCCCACGCGCCTGCAGCCCTTCCCGGACGGCCGCCGGGTGCTGCTGGTGAGCGGCTCCGGCATCTTCGTGCTGGAGCCGGAAGGCGCGCGCCGCCTGTACCCGGACAACGCATCGCTCAGGGAATACGCCGAGAGCACCGACTACGAGCCGCCGTATTCCACCGGCCTGAGCATGGAGCACGGCGCGGTATCGGCGGACGGACGCTGGATCGCGGTGGGCGCCCAGGACGGACGTCATCACCTGTTCGATGCCGACCTGCAGCCCGTCGCGGCCATCGGCCCCCATGGCGAGTACCCGCACTTCGCGCTGTTCAGCGGTGATGGCCGCAGCGTCGCCTTCAACGCCTGTCACTTCTACAACGGCGGCACCATCGCCGTGGACCTGGCCCGGGCGCCGGGCCTGGATTCGGACCACTACGAGGAGGTGGACGGGGTGACGCTGGTGGAGGCGGGCGCGCGGGTCTACGCCGGCGCCTCCCAGGGTGACCGATTCATCCTTGGCGACGCCTACGGCTACCTGCGCTGCGTCGATGCGGCGGGTAACCCCGTCTGGCAGCACTTCCTCGGCTCGACCCTCTGCGCCATCGACCTGTCCGCCGATGGCCGCACCCTGGTGGCCTCCAGCTACGCCGGGATCATCGCCATCATCGACCTGGACGCCGGCCGCCCCGAATGGCAGATCGGCACCGGCGAACACCACGAGCGCCGGCGCTGGCTGTTCTGGAAGGGCGAGGAAACACCGTTGGCCTGGTGAGTGGCGTTGTGGGGGCGAATTCATTCGCGATCAGGGTGCCCGGACCTTCGCGGTTGAAACCGCTCCCATATGGCCTGGAGGCTCAGCCCAGAACGAAAAAACCGCCCCGAGGGGCGGTTCTTTCATGGCGCTGAAGCTCAGCCCGCAGTGGCGGCGCTGGCTTCGGCCGGCTTGGCGGTCGCGATACCCAGGCGGGCGTCCGACTCCTGGCTGACACGGTGGTAGAGCTCGGCGTCGACTTCCAGCTCCTTCTCCCGGGCGGGGAAGATTTCCTTCAGCTTGGCGCTCCACTCGGCCGAGCGGGCCTGCTCGGCGAAGCAGCGTTCGATCAGGTTGAGCATGATCGAGACGGTCACCGAGGCACCCGGCGATGCGCCGAGCAGGGCGGCGATGCTGCCGTCCTCGGCGGCCACCAGCTCGGTGCCGAACTGCAGGATGCCGCCTTTCTTGGCGTCCTTCTTGATGATCTGCACGCGCTGGCCGGCCACTTCCAGGCGCCAGTCGGCCGGATCGAGCTCCGGGTAGAACTTGCGCAGGGCATCGAGGCGCTGTTCCTGGGACTGCATCACTTCCTTGATCAGGTAGCGGGTCAGGTCCATGTTGTCGCGCGCCACGGCCAGCATCGGGCCGAGGTTGCTCGGGCGGACCGACAGCGGCAGGTCGAGGAAGGAGCCGTGCTTGAGGAACTTGGTGGTGAAGCCGGCGTAGGGTCCGAACAGCAGGGACTTCTTGCCGTCGACCACGCGGGTGTCCAGGTGCGGCACGGACATCGGCGGGGCACCCACTTCGGCCTGGCTGTAGACCTTGGCCTGGTGGTGCTTGACCACCTCGGGGTTGTCGCAGCGCAGCCACTGGCCGCTCACCGGGAAGCCGCCGAAGCCCTTGCCTTCCGGGATGCCCGACAGCTGCAGCAGCGGCAGCGCGCCGCCGCCGGCGCCGAGGAACACGAAGCGCGCGGAGACTTCACGGCTGGCGCCGCTCTGGGTGTTCTTGATGCTGACCTTCCAGCCCTCGTCGGTGCGCTTGAGGTCGGTGACCTTCTGGAAGTAGCTGACGCGGGTATCCGCCTGGGTGGCGAGGTACTGCAGCAGCTGGTTGGTCAGGGCGCCGAAGTTGACGTCGGTGCCATTGGCCGCGCGGGTGGCGGCGACCGCTTCGTCCGCAGGGCGGCCGGGCATCATCAGCGGCATCCATTCGGCCAGGGTGGCTCGGTCTTCCGAGTACTCCATGTGGGCGAAGGCGTGGTGCTTGGTGATGGCCTCGAAGCGCGTCTTGAGGAAGGGGATGTCCTTGCCGCGCACGAAGGACAGGTGCGGCACGGCGTTGATGAAGTCACGCGGCGAACCGAAGCCTGGCTTGCCGCTCAGGTAGGACCAGAACTGCTTGGAGACTTCGAACTGGGTATTGATGAGGACCGCTTTCTTGATGTCGATGGAGCCATCGGCGGCCTGGGGGGTGTAGTTCAGCTCGCACAGGCCGGCATGGCCGGTGCCCGCGTTGTTCCAGGGGTTGGAGCTCTCGATGGCACCGGATTCGCGGAGTTCCGCGATTTCCAGTTTGATGCCCGGATCGAGTTCCTTCAGCAGGACCGCCAGTGTGGCGCTCATGATGCCGGCCCCGACCAGCAACACGTCCACTGCTTGGTAATCGTCTTGCGCCATTTGCTCGCCACTCTCTCGTGAAGTAGTGAAAAACCGTCATCTCACGCTCTTTTGGAGACGTGAACCTCAAAAGAATCGCCTACCGGGGGCAGGCCGCTTCCATCAGCGCGGAGTTGCGCTGCGTCCATGCAAAAGAATTGCACTTCGGGCGGAAGGTGCGGCAGGCCAGCAATGGCAGCGCGAAAGTGGACGGCTCTCTGTGGGGCTGTGCGGGTGCCGAGCGAGTGCATCGGCCGGTGTTGCGAGGCCCGATCAGGAGACGACCTTATAATCGGGGGGCGATTGTAGCGAAGAAATCGTGGGAAATGAGCGTTTGTACGTGACTTTTATTCATCCATCGGTCAGGCCGCCAACGCTCGCGCTCCGCGCGCCTGCCGGACGACCCGCTTGAGCGGGGCGGCGGCCGGAAGGGGCTGGCCGATCCAGGACAGGCGAGGCTCGCGGACCTCGACCCAGTTGCCACGGGCGGGGGCTTCGGCGCTCTGGTGGAAGCCACGGCAGGCGCCCTTGTCGTCGAGCAGGGCGAAGCAGCGGATCTTGGGGCGGGGGGCGAACAGGGACCAGAGCAACATCATCATGGCTTTCTCCTTGGTTACGCCGCTTTATCCCACCCCCGCGTGACAGGGGCATTACAGGAACCCGGCAAGCTTCCCGGCGGTCTCAATCCAGGCCACTGGCAGCGCTCTGTCAGTAGGCGTGCCGGCTGGTTATACTCCCGGCCTTCCGCGTCCAACCTGGAGAAACAAGCATGCTGAATCGCGCGTTGCTCGGCCTGCTGGCCGGCCTCAGCCTGACCCTGGTCGGCTGTGCCCTCAGCCCGCAACAACTCAGCCCGCAACCCAAGCTCACCGGCCCGCTGACCCCCGTCGGCCAAGGCCAGCCGGTGGTGGTTCGTGTCGCCGATGGCCGTTCCTCGCCCATCCTCGGCACCCGTGGTGGCCTCTATGCGGACACCAGCAACATCACCGTGCAGGGCCAGGACATCCTGCCGCGCCTGCAGACCGAGGCCGAAGCCGCCGTGCGCCTGCTGGGCTTCACGCCGTCGCCCAACGCCTTCAACGCCCCGCAGCTGACCCTGACCCTGGCCGACCTGAAATACCAGTCGCCCAAGGAAGGTGTCTACGTGACCAAGGCCGACATCAGCGCCACCTTCCGCGTCGACGTGCAGAACGCCAGCCGTCGCTACAGCGGCCGCTACAGCGCCTCGCTGGCCCAGCAGTTCGGCACCGCGCCGAACCAGGAAACCAACACCAAGCTGGTTTCCGGCGTGCTCAGCGATGCCCTGACCCGCGCCTTCAAGGACCCGACCATCGGGCAGATGCTGGCGCAGTAAGGCGCTTCCCGTTGTGAAGGAGCCCGGCCCTCGCGCCGGGCTTTTTCTTGCCCGCGCGATTCGTCGGAAACGCAGCAGGGAGGCGGGGTGCTCGGGTAGACTCGCCGCCGAATCCGGATGGCCCGCTCCCCGCGCGGCCGTATTTCCACCTCGCAGGCCGCGCCTGCTCGGAGTTGAAGATGTCCCTGCAGGACCTCTGGTCTGCCTACCTCGTCCATCCCCACCAGGTGGTCAACGCCCTGGCGCTGTTCTTCGCCCTGGTCGGTGCGTGGCTGCTGGTTGCCACCCGCCTGCGCGAACAGCGTGTCGCCGGCCGCCTGGCTGCCGACAGCGAACTGGAGGACGTGGCGCAGCCAACGCTGATGCCGGACGAGTCCACCCTGCGGCTCAACCGCTTCTTCTACGCCTTCGGCTATTTCAGCCTGGCGGTGGCACTGGGCGTTTCCTGGGCCAGCACCCAGCTCTGAGGCCAAAGCGGGCAATGCCCCGATGCACATGAAAACGGCGACCCTGGGGTCGCTGTTTTGCATGGCGCGGAACGATCAGAGCGGCAGGCCGGCCTTGATGCGGTACTGGTTGCGCACGGGCGTCGCGTACTGCAGTACCAGCCAGGGGCGCTGTTCCTCGGGGCAGGCATCGAGGCGCTTCTGCCATTCGGCACGGGCGCGGGCGATCTCGTCGCTGCCGAACAGGCTTTCCAGTTTCGGCACCGCCAGCGCCGGGTCGCGCTCGCTCCACAAGGCATAGGCCAGGTAGTGCACGGGGAACAGGCGGTAGCCGCCGAGGATGCGGCGATCCATCTCCGCGGCCAGCAGCTTGGCGTCGCCGATGTCCTCGCGGATCTCGTCGTTGAAGGCGATGTGTACCCGGCCTTTGTAGCCGGTGATGCCCAGGGCGATGCTGGTGTCGTCCTCGCCCGGTGCCTTCTCGTAGCTGCCGGTGGTGGCGCGGATGTAGAGCTCGCGAGCCTTGGCCAGGTCGCAGGGGTCGTATTCGTAGCTGATCGACACCGGCACCACGTGCAGGTCGTGGATCACCGCCGCGAAGGGCTCGTCCTTGCGGCTCATGTGGAACATCTTGAGGATCGCCGAGTCGGTGCGGTCGTCGCCGTCCTTCGCGCGGCCCTCGGCCTGGGCGATCCAGATCGACTGGCCGTCCACGCGGATCGAATGATTGATGTAGGCGGACAGCAGCTGGAAGGCCGCCAGCTTCTCGCGCCGGCCCGCCAGGTTGCGGTGCACGATGAAGCTCTTGTTCAGGCGCATGAGGTCGCTGACGAAGGGCTTCTGCAGCAGGTTGTCACCGATGGCGATGCGCGGCGTGGGCACCCCGGCGTGGTACACGGCGTAGTTGACGAAGGCCGGGTCCATGACGATGTCGCGGTGGTTGGCGACGAACAGGTAGGGGCTGCCCGGTGTGAGCTTGTCCACGCCCGAGTAGGTCACGCCGTCGGTGGCGCGCTCGATGGTGCGGTCGACATAGGGTTCGATCTTGTCCTGCAGCGCGGTGACCGAGGCGATGCCACGGAACTCGCGGCGCAGGCGATGAGCTATAACAGGCTTGAGCAGCCAGCCGAGCGGGCCTGCCAGGCGGGGGAAACGAAAACGGGTGAGGGCGCCGAGAAAGGCCGGGTCGGCGGACAGGCGCGCGAGCACCTCGGCCACCTCGGCATCGTCGTAGGGTCGGATGGCTTCGAATTCGCCCATCGTGTTCTCTTGTTGTGCTGCGGCTGGAGATAAGGGTGGAGCCCCGAATCACGGGGCCTGAAATAGACCGGCGATTATACAGCCAAGTCACACGGGAGTTTCGCATGCTGGAAACCCAGGCCTATGAATGCCCCTATTGCGGCGAACCGGTGGAAGCGCTGCTCGACCTTTCCGCGGGCGACCAGCAGTACATCGAGGATTGCCCGGTGTGCTGCCGGCCCATCGTCTTCGCGCTGGCCACCGACGGCGAGGACTGGAGCCTGGACGTACGCCGGGAGGACGACTGATGCAGCGCATCTACGAGCCGGGTGATCTGATCGAGGCGCAGCTGTTGCTGGGCATGCTCGCCAGCGAAGGCGTCGAGGCCCACCTGGCGGGCGGGCACCTGCTGGGCGGTATCGGCGAACTGCCGCTGATGGGGCTGCTGGGCCTGCTGGTAGAGGACGAGGACGCCGAGCGGGCACGGCTGCTGATCGCCGCGTACAATGCCGCGCAACCCGTGCCGGGCGACGAGCCCGACAGCTACCCCGGCACCCTGCTGTGCTGAACCTGCCCGAGTCCCTCGCCCCATGTCCGGACGCTTCGCCCTGTTCCGCTGGTCGCCCGCTTTCGCCGCGCTGCCCGGCTTCCCTGCCGAGCAGCAGCCGCACTGGAACCTGGCGCCCGGCGCGCGGGTGCTGATGCTGCGCGAGCAGGCCGGCGAGCGCCGCCTGGACCTGGCCCGCTGGGGCCTGACCCCGGCCTGGCTCACCGATCTTTCGAAGACCCCCGCCCACGCCCGCGCCGAAACCCTGGTCGAGCAGCCGATGTTCCGCGATGCCTTCCGCCAGCGCCGTTGCCTGATCCCGGCCAACGGCTTTTATGAATGGCGTGGCGTGCGCAAGCGGCCGTACTGGGTCAGCGGCGAGACCTCGCTGCTGCATTTTGCCGCGCTCTGGGAGCCCTTTCCGGTGGGTGATGCCGAGTACCTGAGCCTGGCGATGATCACCCGCCCCGCCGCCGACCTGCGCCGCCCGCTGGTGCTGGACGAGGCCGGCCAGCAGGCCTGGCTGGCCGCCGATACGGCCCCCGGCGACCTGCGCGCGCTGCTCACCGCCGCCTCGCCAGCCCTGCGCGAACGGGCGCTGGCCACCCTGGTCAACGACCCCAAGCTGGATGGTCCGGAGTGCCTGACACCAGCGTGATCGGATCTTCCCGGGCTGAAGCCCGGGCTACAGGGCGTGCCTTGCTGGAGCGAATTCATTCGCGAATGAACGGCACGGACCCGGAGGGCTGCTCAACGGAGTCATGCGGGACAGGCGAATGGAAGGGGGCGACTGAAGTCGCCCCTACAATCCATTCTCCCTGCGTCATCCCCGCGGGCGCGGGGCCCCGACCGAGTAGATCTACACCCTGAACTGATTGATCAGCCGGCGCTGCTGCTCGGCCAGCTTGGTCAGCTCGGCGCTGGCCTGGGAGGCCTCGTCGGCGCCGCCGGCCACTTCGTTGGCCACCTGGCCGATGTTGGTGACGTTGCGGTTGATGTCCTCGGCCACCGCGCTCTGTTCCTCGGCGGCGCTGGCGATCTGGGTGTTCATGTCGTTGATCACCGATACAGCCTGGGTGATGGATTCCAGCGCATGGGCCGCCTCGCTGGCGGACTGCACGCTGGTGTCGGTCTTGTCCTGGCTGTCCTGCATCACCTTGACCACGTCCCGCGTGCCCTGCTGCAGCTGCTGGATCATGGTCTGGATCTCTTCGGTGGCCTGCTGGGTCTTCTGCGCCAGGTTGCGCACCTCGTCCGCCACCACGGCGAAGCCGCGGCCCTGCTCGCCGGCGCGGGCGGCCTCGATCGCGGCATTCAGAGCCAGCAGGTTGGTCTGCTCGGCGATGCCACGGATGGCGACCAGGATGGCGTTGATGTTCTCGCTGTCCTTGGCCAGGTTCTGCACCACGCCCACGGCGCGGCTGATCTCGCCGGCCAGGGCGGTGATGGCCTCGGTGGTGCTCTGCACGATGCGCTTGCCGTGGTTGGCGGCCTGGTCGGCATGGCTGGCGGCCTCGGCGGCGAGCGTGGCGTTGCGCGCCACGTCCTGTGCGGTGGCGGTCATCTCGTGGACGGCGGTGGCCACCAGCTCGATCTCCGCCAGCTGTTTCTGCACGCCCTGGTTGGTGCGGATGGCGATGTCGGCGGTGTGCTCCGAGGAGTCGCTGACCTTCTGCACCGAGCTCACCACCTGGCTGATCATGGTCTGCAGCTTGGCCAGGAAGGTGTTGAAGCCGCTGGCGATGGAGCCCAGTTCGTCGGCGCGATCGGAGTGCAGGCGGCGGGTGAGGTCGCCTTCGCCCTGGGCGATATCGTCGAGCATGGTCACCATCTGCCGCAGCGGGCTGGCGATGCCGAAGCCGACGAACCAGATCACCACCAGGCCGAGGGCGGCGATCAGCAGGCCCACCACCGTCATGCCGAAGATGTCCTCGTCTCGCTGGGCGGAAAGATCCGCTTCCAGTTTGTGCAGGTCCGCCATGACGGTTTCCAGCGGCATGTTCAGGCTCAGCGTCCAACTGGCATCGGTGCCCGCTACTTTGAAGGGGACCAGCAACAGGATGCGGCCACTGTCGCGATCGACGCGATAGACGGGCTGGTCGCCCTGCAGGGACTTGAGGCTCTCCGCCACTGCGCTGCCCAGCACCCGGTCGGCCGGCTCGCTGTTCTTGCTGGCATCGGCGGTGTAGGCCACCAGGCGCCTGTTGCTGGAGAGCAGGGCCATCTCGCCGACGCCGCCGTAGAGTTTCTGGTTGGCGCTGGTGAGCAGTTGCTGGATGAAGTCGAGGGAAAGGTCGGCGCCGGCGATGCCGCGGAACTGGCCTTTGACCATGATCGGCGCGTTGAAGGAGGCCAGCATGACCATCTTCCCGCCCATCTCGTAGGGGGCCGGGTCGACGACGCAGGGGCGCTTGGTGTCGCGCGGGCACAGGTAGTATTCGCCCTCGCGTACGCCGGTGGGCAACACCTTGGTGCTTTCCAGGGTGTCCCCCATGGGCTCCATCACCAGCTTGCCGGTGGCGTCGCGGTACCACCAGGGCATGAAGCGGCCGCCCTCGTTCTGCCCGGGCTGGCCGATGGAAGCGGCGTCATCGCCGAAGGCACTGGGCTCCCAGCCGATATAGGCGTCCAGCAGCTTGGGGTTGTTGGCGAGGATGTGCTGCAGCAGGTTGATCATCTCCTTGCGGCTGCTTTCCATCGCCACGGCACCGCTCTCGTCGGTCTCGCCGGCCAGGGCGTTGGTCTGCGCCAGGCTGCTGGCCACGGTCATCGGGTAGGCCAGTTCGCGCTGGATGTCCGCGACCTGGGAGGCGGCCAGGCTCAGCAGGCGTTCGCTGATGATCTGTTCCAGCAGTGACTGGGTGCGTGTCTGTACCAGCTCCTGGGTCCGTGCACCGGCGAACAGCGCATAGAGCACGAGGGCCACAACCACGGCGAGCACGCTGGCGCCGGCCAGCGTCGCGACCGAAAACTGGATCGATCTGAATTTCATGGGAACTCCCGGAGTCTCAGGTACAGCCTGTGTCCATGGCATATCGGCCGACAGTCGCCGAAGCATGAGCCTGCTTCACAAGAAAAGAACGCAAGTCGCTGGATGGCAAGGGATGCGGTTGCTCCGGGTCGTGGCGCGGGCATAGAGTACGGCGCAGTTTTCAAAGGAGAGTCACAGTGGCGAAGTCTCACATCATCGGCAGCCTTGCACTGCCCCTGCTGCTGGCGGGATGCCAGGCGGTCAATACCACCAGCGGCGGTGCGGTCGGCGTCGAGCGCAAGCAGTACATGTTCAGCATGCTGTCCGAGCAGCAGGTCAACCAGATGTACGCGCAGTCCTACCAGCAGACCCTGTCCGAGGCCTCGCAGCAGGGCGTGCTGGACAAGGACAGCGCGGACGCCAAGCGCGTCTCGGCCATCGCCAAGCGACTGATCGCCCAGACCACGGTGTTCCGTCCCGATGCCGGCAGCTGGGCCTGGGAAGCCAACGTGATCGACAGCGAGGAGCTCAACGCCAACTGCGGCCCGGGCGGCAAGATCATCGTCTACAGCGGCCTGATCGATCAGCTCAAGCTCACCGACGACGAGCTGGCGGCGGTGATGGGCCACGAAATCGCCCACGCCCTGCGCGAGCACGGCCGCGAGGCGATGTCCAAGGCCTATGGCGTGCAGATGGCCACCCAGCTCGGCTCCCTGCTGGGCGCCGGCGACCAGAGCCTGCAGATGGCCAACCAGGGCGTCGAGTACCTGATGACGCTGCCCAACAGCCGTGGCAACGAGAACGAGGCGGACCTGATCGGCCTCGAACTGTCCGCCCGTGCCGGCTACAACCCCAACGCCGCCATCACCCTGTGGCAGAAGATGAGCAAGGCCAGCGAAGGCGCACCGCCGGAGTTCATGAGCACCCACCCGTCTTCCAGCTCGCGCATCGCCTCCCTCCAGGCGTCCATTCCCAAGGTCATGCCGTTCTACCAGCAAGCCAGGGGCAAGTGACGCTGGCGGCCCTGCAGAGGCCGTCCTAGACTGCTCGCCGCCGCCTGCATGATGCAGGCGGCGTGCTTCGGATCGAGGGGTTCCCGTGAAGATCGCAGTCCTTGGCGCCACCGGCCTGCTGGGCCACCATACGGCCCGCGCCATCCGCGCGGCGGGCCACGAGCTGGTGCTGATCCATCGCCCCGCGTCGCGCATCGAGCGCCTGGGCTATCTCCACCCCCAGCTTCGCTCGGTCGAGCCCCTCGACCATCCTCAGCTCACCCGTGCCCTGGCCGATGTGGATGGCGTGGTCTTCTGCCGCCAGGATGCCCCCATCCGCCCTCGACGCTGGCAGGACGTCGTGGCCGGCGCGCTCGAGGAAACCAACCACTTCTATGCCGCCTGCCTCGCGGCCCATGTGCCGCGCATCCTGCTCGTCGGTGCCTCGGTCGTGCTGCCGCGCAATCCCGATGGCTCGCCGGGCCACGAAGGGTTGTTCTACGACGAGATGCCGCGCTGGAAGAACCCCTACCTGCTGAGCCAGTGGGCCCTGGACCGACAGGCCCGCGAGCAGGCCCGCGCCGGGTTGCCGGTGGTGATCGGCATCCCCGGCATGGCGTTGGGCGAGTTCGACGCCGGCCCCGGCCCGGGGCGCATCGTCACCGCCATCGCCAGCGGAGCCATGAGCCGCTACGTGGTGGGCCGGCGCAATGTCGTCGATGCCGCCGAAGCGGGGCGCGGGCTGTTGCTGGCGCTGGAGAAGGGAAGGGCTGGCGAGCGCTACCTGATCACCGGCCACGACATCGAGATGGCCGAGCTGACCGCGCACATCGCACGCCTGCTGGAAGTGCCGGCACCGACACCGATGCCGCTGGCGGTCGCACGGGGCATGGCGGCCCTGCAGCGCCTGCGTCAGCGCATGAGTGGCGAGGCTGCGAAAATCGACCCGACCAGCATCGCCGTGATGGCTGGCGGGCAGTTCCTCGACGGCACCAAGGCCGAGGCGGAGCTGGGCTTCAGGGCCGAGGTGGCGCTGGACGATACCCTGCGCCGGACCATTCGCTGGTTCGGTGAGAACGGCTATTTCTGAGGGCGTGCGGTGACGCGTTCCGGGCTGCGGGAGGCCGGGGATCAGGGCAGTGCCTTCTCCGCGTAGGCGCGATTGCTCAGGCCGAGCTGGGCGCGGAAGCTTTCCATATCGAACATGGTGCAGATCTCCTGCACCTCGCCCCGGCTGTTGAAGGTCCAGAAGGCCATGGCGGAAATGCTGAGGATGCGGTCGCTGGGCGGGTAGCCGAGGGCCGGCTTGTGGATGCTGCCGATCAGGGTGCACCAGGTGAAGACGTGGCTGTCCTCGGCGATGCACTCCTCCACCACCACTTCCAGGTCGGGCATGGCGTCGCGGATCTTCAGCACCATCTCGCGGTAGCCCTCGCCGTCCAGCGGGCCGGGCATGAACGAACTCTTGTAGAGGAAGTCCTTGCTCTGCAGCTGCTCGGCCAGCGCCACGCGCCCCTTGTTCCAGGACAGGTCGATATGCTGGCGCGCCACGCGCTTGCGGTCGTCGGTCGACGTCATCTGCTTTTCCTCCTCCCTGGCCGGGCCGGCAGTAGGGCGAGAAATCTACCAGTTGGCGCGGCGCTGCCATTGGCCGAAACGCCAGCGAACTGGCGTCAGGCCGGTGACGCGGCTCAGGCCGCGCCGAGGGTCAGCGCCTTGTACACGGCGTAGAGGGCCAGAGCACCGAAGGCAAGGGCGGCGAGGCGGCGGATCAGGGTCAGCGGCAGCTTGTCGGCGGCGAAGTTGCCGGCCAGCACCACCGGCACGTTGGCCAGCAGCATGCCCAGGGTGGTGCCCGCCACCACGAGGATGAAGTGCGGGTACTGCGCGGCCAGCATCACCGTGGCGACCTGGGTCTTGTCGCCCATCTCGGCGAGGAAGAAGGCGATCAGGGTGGTGAGGAAGGGGCCGTATTTCTTCAGGCCGGATTCCTCGTCGTCGTCCAGCTTGTCGGGTACCAGGGTCCACAGCGCCACGGCGACGAAGGAGGCGGCGAGGACCCAGCTCAGGGTGGCGGCGGAGAAGAAGCTGGCGACCCAGTTGCCCACGGCGCCGGCGGCGAAGTGGTTGGCGAGGGTGGCGGCGACGATGCCCCAGATGATCGGCCAGGGCTTGCGGAAGCGCGCGGCCAGCAGCAGGGCGAGCAGCTGCGTCTTGTCGCCGATTTCCGCCAGGGCGACGATCAGTGTGGGGACGAACAGGGATTCCAGCATCGGGGTTCCTACGGGGGCGGGTCGACTAATCACCATGACACACGCAATCTGCCCGCCCCGGGTCAGGTTGTGTGTGTCATAGGTCTTGTCAAACCGCTGGCCTGTCTAGGCAGGCTTGGGTCGCACGCGCCATGGTCTGTGGACCAAGTATGTTGACGCGTGCCTGGCGAGCAGGGCGCTCGCGGGAGACTACTCCCCTAGGACGGGGCGCATTCTGCACAAGGCGGGCGTGCCGGGCAAGCCCGCCGTTGCGCTGTTCGTCAGTTGTCCGTGGCGCGCACGTCCATCTCGGCGTAGCGCACGGTGCGGCTGCCGTTCTTCAGGCGATAGCCGAGCCAGATGGCGAGGAACAGCGGCAGGCTGATGTAGGTGGCGGTCAGTCCGGCCCAGTCGATGCGCTCGCCCACCAGGGCCTCGTAGTTCTGCCCGAGGGTGATCACCAGGCACAGGGCGAAGGCGAACAGCGGGCCGAAGGGGAACAGCTTGGCGCGGTAGGGCAGGTCTTCCAGGCGGCCGCCCTGCAGCAGGTAGCCCTTGCGGAAGCGGTAGTGGGAGATGGCGATGCCCAGCCAGGCGATGAAGCCGCACATGCCCGAGGTGTTGAGCAGCCAGGTGTAGAGGGTCGACTCGCCGAAGGCGGCGGTGAAGAAGCACAGCGCGCCTACCAGGGTGGTGGCGTAGAGGGCGTTGCGCGGCACGCCGCTGGCGGAGACGCGGGCGAACAGGCGCGGCGCCTTGCCCTGCGTGGCGAGGGTGTAGAGCATCCGCGTCGAGGCGTACATCCCGGAGTTGCCGGCCGAGAGGATGGCCGTGAGGATCACCGCGTTCATCACGCCGGCGGCCGCGGCGAAGCCGGCGCGCTCGAACAGCAGGGTGAAGGGCGAGACGCTGATGTCGCTGGCGTCGTTCTGCAGCAGGCTCGGGTCGGTGTAGGGGATCAGCATGCCGATCACGAAGATCGCCAGGATGTAGAACATCAGGATGCGCCAGAACACCTGGCGGATGGCGATTGGGATGTTCTTGCGCGGGTTCTCCGACTCGCCGGCGGCGATGCCGATCAGTTCGGTGCCCTGGAAGGAGAAGCCGGCGATCATCGCCACCCCGACCATGGCCTGCAGGCCGCCGACGAAGGGCGCCTCGCCCTGGGTGAAGTGGCTGAAGCCAGGGGACTGGATGCCGCTCATCACGCCGAAGATGGTGGCCAGGCCGATGATGATGAAGATCACCACCGTGACCACCTTGATCAGCGCGAACCAGAATTCGCTCTCGCCGAAGCCCTTCACCGAGATGACGTTGAGCAGGAACATCAGCGCCAGGAACAGCCCGCTCCAATAGATGCCCGGCACGTCGGGGAACCAGAAGCTCATGATCAGTTGCGCGGCCACCAGCTCGGCGGCAATGGTCACCGCCCAGTTGTACCAGTAGTTCCAGCCCAGGGCGAAACCGAAGCCATCGTCGACAAATCGGCTGCCATAGGTGCTGAAAGAGCCGGAAACCGGCATGTGCGCGGCCATTTCGCCGAGGCTGGTCATGAGGAAGTACACCATCACCCCGATCAGCGCGTAGGCGAGCAGGGCACCGCCCGGGCCGGCGTTGGCCACGGTGGCGCCCGAGGCGACGAACAGGCCCGTGCCGATGGAGCCGCCGATGGCGATCATGTTCAGGTGGCGGGGCTTCAGCGAGCGGTGCAGGCCGCTGCTGGCGGTGGGGGCGGCAGTGTCGAGGTCAGTCAAGAAAAACTCCAGGTGCCCGGTTCTTCGCCGGGCGTGTTGCGGCTAACGGGGGCCGCTCGAGTATGGATGGTGCGCGAGTGCCCGCCTGTCAGCGGCGGGCGCTGTAGATGCGGAAACCCTCCCCTTCGGCCAGGGTGCGGCAACCGCCGAACGCCTGTTCGATCAGGGGTTGGTACTTGAGGAAGCTGTTGGCCACCAGGCGCAGTTCGCCCCCCACCAGCAGGTGGCGTCCGGCTTCGCGCAGCAGCGTCTCGCTGGCCTGGTAGTCGGTGTGCACGCCCTGGTGGAAGGGCGGGTTGCTGACGATGGCCGAGAGCAGCCAGGGCGCCGCGTGGATGCCGTCTCCGGCGATCACTTCGGCTTCCAGGCCGTTGGCGGCCAGGGTCAGGCGGCTGGCGGCGATGGCGAAGGCGTCGACATCCAGCAGCACCAGCTGGCTCTGTGGATAACGGCGCTTGAGCGCGGCGCCGAGAACCCCGGCGCCGCAGCCGAAATCCAGCACCTTGCCGGTGGGCAGTTTGGCCAGGTTGTCCAGCAGCAGCGCGCTGCCGCGATCCAGGCGGCCATGGCTGAACACGCCGGGCAGGCTCACCACCTGCAACGGGCCGTCGGCCAGCTCGAGGCTGTAGCGCTGGGCCAGGGCCTCCAGCTCCGGGATCGCCGGTGCCTGTTCCACCTGCACCTGCCACAGCTGGCAGTGGCGGGCGCTGTCGAGCTTGCGCGGCTTGCCGAAGGGTTCCAGCTGGCGGGCGGCGCGTTCGATGCCGGCGCGCTTCTCGCCCACCAGGTACAGCGGCTTGCCGGGCAGGCGCGCAGCCAGGGCGGTGAGCAGGTAGTCGGTCAGCTCGCGGGACTTGGGCAGGAACAGCACGGCGGCTTCGAAGGGGGCGTCGGGGGCGTTGACGGTGAATTCGCAACGCCCGGGGAAGCGGGCTTCCAGGGCGGCCTGCTCACCGGCGTGCCAGGTCCAGCCGCGTGCCTGGGGCAGTTCGCCCAGCAGGTCGTCGGCGGGAAGGCCCGCCAGGAGCAGCGGGCCGAGGAACAGGTCAGCCTGTCGAAGCAGTACTTCGCTGCGCGGGTCCATGGGGTAGATCCTGATAAAAGCCGCGCATTTTATCAGAATCTTGTAGGCCTTAGCTTACCGTGCGGCGAGGCGTTTCCTTCAGCCACGCATCAAGGTTTTCCGCCATCTGTACGACGATGCGCTGGCGCGCCTCCCGGCTGCCCCAGGCGTTGTGCGGGGTGACGATCAGGCGCGGGATGTCCACGGCCAGCAGTGGGTTGCCGTCCTTCGGTGGCTCCTGGGTCAGCACGTCGGTGGCGGCACCGCCCAGGTGGCCGCTGCGCAGGGCGTCGGCCAGGGCATGTTCGTTGACCAGGCCGCCGCGCGCGGTGTTGACCAGGAAAGCGCCGGGCTTCATCAACGCCAGTTGCTCGGCGTCGATCAGGTTGCGGGTGTGCTCGTTGAGCGGGCAGTGCAGGGTCAGGGCGTCCACCTGGGGCAGCAGTTCCGCCAGGGGCAGGCGGTCGGCGCGAGGCGGGCGGCCGGGCAGGGCGCCGAGCAGCACGCGCATGCCGAAGGCCTCGGCCAGGCGTGCCACGGCGCTGCCCAGTTCGCCGTGGCCGAGCAGGCCGAGGGTCTTGCCCTCCAGTTCGACGATGGGAAAGTCCAGCAGGCAGAACTGGGTCGCCTTCTGCCAGTGGTCGTGGCGCACGGCTTCGCGGTAGTCGACGAAGCGGGTGGCCAGGTTGAGCAGAAGCATCAGGGTGTGCTGGGCCACGGACGGGGTGCCGTAGCCCTGGCAGTTGCACACGGTGATGCCACGGGCGCGGGCGGCGGCGAGGTCGATGTTGTTGGTGCCGGTGGCGCTGACCAGGATCAGCTTCAGATCCGGCAGCTCGGCGATGGCGGCGGCATCGATGGTCACCTTGTTGCTGATGGCGACCTGGGCGCCGCGCAGGCGTTCGACGACGTCGCGGTGGCCGGTCTGGTCGTGCAGTTCCAGTTCGGCGAACTGCTGGCACAACGGCCTGAGGTCGAGATCGCCGAGATCGAGGGAGGCGTGGTCGAGGAAGACCGCGCGGAGGCTGTTGGTCATCAGCTGTACCTTTTTCCGAGACAGATGTAGGCGTAAGGTTGCCAGCCTATCAGCTCAACCCATTCTCAGGAGGTCGCATGTACTGGGCGGAATTCCTCACCGTTGCCTTGATCCACCTGCTGGCCGTGGCCAGCCCCGGCCCGGATTTCGCCATCGTGGTGCGCGAGAGCGTCGCCCATGGTCGCGGTGCCGGCACCTGGACGGCGATCGGCGTGGGCACCGGCATTTTCGTCCACGTGGCCTATTCGCTGCTGGGCATTGGCTTGATCGTTTCCCAGTCCATCGTGGCCTTCAACGCCCTGAAATGGCTGGCGGCGGCCTACCTGCTGTACATCGGCATCAAGGCGCTGCGCGCCAAGCCGGCTGACCCGGTCGCCACCGAGGCCGAGCCGACCGCCGCCGAGCGCAGCCCGCGCGGCGCCTTCGTCACCGGTTTCATCACCAATGGCCTGAACCCCAAGGCGACGCTGTTCTTCCTCTCGCTGTTCACCGTGGTGATCAACCCCCACACCCCGCTGGCCATCCAGGCCGGCTACGGCCTCTACCTGGCCTGCGCCACGGCCATCTGGTTCTGCCTGGTGGCGATGCTGTTCAGCCAGCAGCGCGTGCGCAGCGGTTTCGCCCGCATGGGGCACTGGTTCGACCGGTTGATGGGCGCGGTGCTGGTGGGGCTCGGGGTCAAGCTGGCGTTCACCTCGATGAAGTGAGGGGCTGCGCTTCGCAAACCCATCACCGCAACGCAGGGCACAGGTATACGTAGGATGGGTAGAGCTCCGCGAAACCCATCACGCCTTCTCCAGTGTCGCCAGCAACCCCAGGCTGGCGACGTATTCCCTCGGGTTCTCCCCCAGCAGGCGGCGGAACATGGCGCTGAAGGCGCGGCCGCTGCCGTAACCCAGGTCGCTGGCGACCTTCTGCACACTGTGCCCGGCCAGCAGGCGCGGCAGGGCTTCGGTGAGGCGCAGTTGCTGGCGCCAGTCGTTGAAGCTCATGCCCAGCTCCTGGGCGAACAGCCGGCTCAGGGTGCGCGTGCTGGCGCCCACCTCCAGGCTCCAGTCGTCGAGGGTACGGGTGCTCTCCGGGGTTTCCAGCAGGGCCAGGCAGATGGCTTGCAGGCGTCGGTCCCGGGGCATCGGCAGGTGCAGGGGCATGCGCTCCAGGGCGGCGATCTCATGAAGGATCAGGCGCTGCACCAGGCTGCGGTGTTCGTCATCGGTATCGCCGGCCTCCAGCGCCACCAGGCGCAGGATCAGCTCGCGCAGCAGCGGCGGCACCGCCAGCACGCAGCAGGCGGCCAGGGCCGGCGGTGCGGCTTCGGCGGCGATGAACAGGGTGCGCATCTGCACCTGACCTGACATGAAGATCTGGTGCTCGATGCCCGGTGGGATCCACACCGCGCGGGTCGGCGGGATGACCCAGGCACCGGCCTCGGTGACCAGGCGCATCAGCCCCTGCGCCGCATAGAGGAATTGCGCCTGGCTGTGCAGGTGCAGGTCGACATGGGCACCGTCGGGGTAGTCGAGGGCGACGGCGCCGATCCGGCCCAGGGGTAGGTGGTCGATGAGCATGGCTGTTCCGATGATCTTTTTGGCAGAACGTTGCTGGGCGGCCAACCTAGCATGGCGGTCCACAACAACCAAACAGCAGCGAAACTGCCATGAACCGACCGCGTACCGTCATCCGTTTCATCAACGCCGCCCACATCATCGACCACATGTTCATGCTCATCTTCCCTGCCGCCGTGCTGGGCATGACCGCTACCTTCGAGCTGTCCTACGCCGAGCTGATCGGCCTGTCCCTCGGCGGCTTCATCGCCTTCGGGGCCTGCTCGCTACCGGCCGGCTGGCTGGGTGACACATGGAGCCGCCGCCACATGATGCTGGTGTTCTTCCTCGGCATCGGCGGTGCGGCGATCTTCACCGGGCTGAGCCGGAGCACGCCGATGCTGGTGCTGGGGCTGACGCTGATGGGCGTGTTCGCCGCCATCTACCACCCGGTGGGCACGGCGATGCTGGTGGCCCATGCGCAGAACCGTGGCCGCGAGATCGGCATCAACGGCATGTGGGGCAACCTGGGCGTGGCGTTCTCGGCGCTGGTCACGGGTTTTCTCACCGCCCACTTCGGCTGGCGCGCGGCGTTCATCCTGCCGGGCGCGCTGTCGGTGGCCATTGGCGTGTGGTTCGCCCTCTGCGTGCGGGATGAGGCATCTCCCGTCGCCGCGGCCGGCACCCATCGGACTGGCGGAGCGGGGCAGGTGTCGATGCGCCTGGTGTTCGGTGTGCTGGCGCTGGTGACGGCCACGGGCGGGGTGATCTTCAACGCCTCGACCATGACCTACCCGAAGCTGTTCCAGGAGCGCCTGGTGGACCTGTTCGCCTCGCCGGAAAGCCTCGGCATCGTGGTCAGCATCGCCTACGCCTTCGGTGCCGTGGCGCAGTTGCTGATGGGCCGCGTGCTGGATCGCTACAGCCTGAAGCTGCCGTTCGTGGTGATGACCCTCTGCCAGGGGCCGTTGCTGGTGGCCATGGCCTATGCCGATGGCTGGGTGGTGATCGCCCTGGGTGCCGCTTTCATGTTCGCGGTGTTCGGCCAGGTGACGGTGAATGACGCGATGGTGGCCAATTTCGTGGCGCCGCAGTGGCAGGCGCGGGTCTTCGCGCTGCGCTACTTCCTGTCCTTCGGCGCCAGTGCGGCGGCCATCCCGATGATCGCCTTCATCGAACCGCGCCATGGGCTGGTGGGGCTGTATCTTGTGCTGGCGGTGTTCGGTGCGCTGACCTTCGCGGCGGCGCTGGCCTTCCCGAGGACGCCGGCCCACGCGCCCAAGGCGGTGCCCGCCTGAGGAGCGCCCGGGCGGAATGAAAAGGGGCTCCCGGACGTTGGTCCGGGAGCCCCTTTTCATTGGCCGCGCGGGCGGGTTACAGCAGTTCCACCGCCACCGCAGTGGCTTCGCCGCCACCGATGCACAGCGAGGCGACGCCACGCTTGCCACCCTTGTTACGCAGGGCGTTGATCAGGGTGAGGATGATGCGCGAGCCGGTGGAACCGACCGGGTGGCCCTGGGCGCAGGCGCCGCCGTAGACGTTGACCCTGGCGTGGTCGAGGCCATGTTCACGCATGGCGAGCATGGTGACCATGGCGAAGGCTTCGTTGATCTCGAACAGGTCCACGTCGTCCTTGCTCCAGCCGGTCTTCCTGAACAGGTTGGTCATGGCGCCGATGGGGGCGAGGGTGAATTCGCTCGGGTCCTGGCTCTGGGTGGCGTGGCCGACGATCTTCGCCAGTGGCTTGAGGCCACGGCGCTGGGCTTCCTCGGCGGTCATCAGCACCAGGGCACTGGCGCCGTCGGAGATGGAGCTGGCGTTGGCGGCGGTGATGGTGCCGTCCTTGCGGAAGGCCGGGCGCAGGGTCGGGATCTTGTCGAGGTTGGCGGTCAGCGGCTGCTCGTCGTCCTTGACCACTACCTCGCCCTTGCGGGTGGTGACGGTGACCGGGACGATCTCGGCGGCGAGGGCGCCCTCGGCGATGGCGGCCTGGGCACGCTTGAGGGACTCGATGGCGTAGGCGTCCATCTCCTCGCGGGTGATGCCGTGCTTGTCGGCGGTCTCCTGGGCGAAGGAGCCCATCAGGCGGCCGGTGCGGGCGTCTTCCAGGCCGTCGAGGAACATGTGGTCCTTGATCTCGCTGTGGCCCATGCGCAGGCCGGTGCGGGCCTTCTCCAGCACGTAGGGGGCGTTGGACATGCTCTCCATGCCGCCGGCGACCATGACGCTGTTGGTGCCGGCCTTGAGCAGGTCGTGGGCCAGCATCACGGCCTTCATGCCGGAGCCGCAGAGCTTGTTGATGGTGGTGCAGCCGGTGGCAGCGGGCAGGCCGGCGTTCAGCGAGGCCTGGCGGGCCGGGCCCTGCTTGAGGCCGGCGGGCAGCACGCAGCCCATGATCACTTCCTGCACGTCGGCGGCGTCGATACCGGCGCGGGCCACGGCTTCGCGGATCGCCACCGCGCCCAGGTCCACGGCGGAAACGCCGGAAAGGCTGCCCTGGAAACCGCCCATCGGGGTGCGGGCGCCGCTGACGATTACGATCTCAGACATCTTGTTCCTACCTCTTCGGGTGATGGGCCGAGACTGGCCGATGGGGTGGATTCTATCTCGTGACCGAAAGTGGCCAAAGGGTCACGTGCAAATCATTCTTTTGACTGATTTATGCCTGGACGCAGGGCCCTAGAGTGCGGAGAAATCAATAACTACATCCCTCGCGCGCAGGTGCATTTCCATGGTGCAGACCCGAGTCATCAAACCGGCCGACAACGCCTACCAATATCCCTTGCTGATCAAAGGCCTGCTGCTTTCCGGCAGCCGCTACGAGAAGACCCGGGAAATCGTCTACCGCGATCTGGTCCGCTACAGCTACGCCACCTTCAACGAGCGCGTCGCGCGCCTGGCCAACCTGCTCACCGAGGCCGGTGTGAAGGCGGGTGACACGGTGGCGGTGATGGATTGGGACAGCCACCGCTACCTGGAGTGCATGTTCGCCATCCCGATGATCGGCGCGGTGCTGCACACCATCAACATCCGCCTCTCGCCGGACCAGATCCTCTACACCATGAACCACGCCGAGGACCGCTTCGTGCTGGTCAACAGCGAGTTCGTGCCGATCTACAAGGCCATCGAGGGCCAGTTGACCACGGTCGAGAAGACCCTCCTGCTGACCGACGCCGCCGACAAGAGCGCCGACCTGCCGAACCTCGTCGGTGAATACGAAACCTTGATGGCCGCCGCCTCCACTCGCTACGACTTCCCCGACTTCGACGAGAACTCCCTCGCCACCACCTTCTATACGACCGGCACCACCGGCAACCCCAAGGGCGTGTACTTCACCCACCGCCAGCTGGTGCTGCACACCATGGCCATGGCCAGCATGATGGGCTCGGTGCACAGCCCGAGCCTGATGGCCAACGACGATGTGTACATGCCCATCACCCCGATGTTCCACGTGCATGCCTGGGGCGTGCCGTACGTGGCCACCATGCTGGGGGTCAAGCAGGTCTACCCCGGGCGTTACGATCCGGAACTGCTGGTGGAGCTGTGGCGTCGCGAGAAGGTCACCTTCTCCCACTGCGTGCCGACCATCCTGCAGATGGTGATGAACGCCAAGGCCGCGCAGGGCGTGGACTTCGGTGGCTGGAAACTGATCATCGGCGGCAGTTCGCTGAACCGCTCGCTGTACGACGCCGCCAAGGCACGCGGCATCCACCTGACGGCCGCCTACGGCATGTCCGAGACCTGCCCGATGATCTCCTGCGCGCACATGAACGACGAGCTGCTGGCCGGCAGCGAGGACGAGCGCACCACCTACCGCATCAAGGCCGGCGTGCCGGTGCCGCTGGTTGATGCCGCGATCATCGACGCCGAGGGCAACTTCCTTCCCGCCGACGGCGAATCCCAGGGCGAGCTGGTGCTGCGTGCGCCCTGGCTGACCCAGGGCTATTTCCGCGAGCCGGAGAAGAGCCTGGAGCTGTGGGAAGGCGGCTGGCTGCACACGGGCGATGTCGCCACCCTCGACGGCATGGGTTTCATCGACATCCGCGATCGCATCAAGGACGTGATCAAGACCGGTGGCGAATGGATCTCCTCCCTGGAGCTGGAAGACCTGGTCAGTCGCCACCCGGCGGTGCGCGAAGTGGCGGTGGTCGGAGTGCCCGATCCGCAGTGGGGGGAGCGCCCGTTCGCCCTGCTGGTGCTGCGTGACGGCCAAGCTCTGGATGCCAAGGCGCTGAAGGAGCACCTCAAGCCTTTCGTAGAGCAAGGTCACATCAATAAGTGGGCCATTCCCAGCCAGATCGCCGTTGTTACTGAAATTCCCAAGACCAGCGTCGGCAAACTGGACAAGAAACGCATCCGCGTCGATATCGCCCAGTGGCAGGCCACGGGCAGTACCTTCCTCTCAGCTCTTTGAGCCGCTGTAGGCCGGGTCCTACAAGGCCCGGCCTGTCTACCAAGCAAACGCTTGGCTTGTTTATTGCTGGCTCCGCGCCAGCTCACCCCGGCTTTACCAATCGCCAGATCGGGCTAGTCTGCAAACCTGCGGGCCAGAGTGCTCGCCGGACTGCAAATCACACTTTAGAGGGATCAAGCACTACTACCTCCTGGCTATAGTCCGCACCAATCCATAACAAAAAAACACACATGGAGTAGCGTCGATGACAACAAGAAAACCGTTCTGGCGCCTGGCCCGACTGCCAATGGCCGTCAGCCTCGCATCCACTCTCGCCGCCCCGGCATTCGGCGTAACGTTCAATATCGGCGAGATCGAGGGGCAGTTCGATTCCTCGTTGTCGGTCGGTGCAAGCTGGTCCATGCGCGGTGCGGATGCGGACCTGATCGGCAAGAACAACGGTGGCCAGGGGTTGTCGCAGACTTCTGACGATTCCCACCTGAACTTCAAGAAAGGCGAGACCTTCTCGAAGATCTTCAAGGGCATTCACGACCTCGAGCTGAAATACGGTGATACCGGCGTCTTCGTCCGTGGCAAGTACTGGTATGACTTCGAGCTGAAGGACGAGAGCCGCCTGTTCAAGGACATCGACGACCACAACCGAAAGGAGGCCGCGCAGTCTTCCGGCGCGCAGATCCTCGACGCCTTCATCTACCACAACTACGACATCGCAGATAAACCGGGCTCTGTGCGCCTGGGCAAGCAGGTCGTAAGTTGGGGTGAGAGCACCTTCATCCAGGGCGGGATCAACTCGATCAACCCGATCGACGTCTCCGCCTTCCGCCGTCCCGGCGCCGAAGTGAAGGAAGGCCTGATCCCGGTCAACATGTTCTACGTCTCTCAGAGCCTGACCGACAATCTTTCCGCAGAAGCCTTCTATCAATTGGAGTGGGATCAGACCGTCACCGATAACTGCGGCACCTTCTTCGCCCAGCCGGATATCGTTGCCGATGGCTGCAACGGCAACCTTGCCGTTCTGACCCCGCCCAGCGCCCTTCAACTTGCCACCATCAATGGCGGTATCGCGGGCCTACCGGCTTTCCTGGGCGTTTCGCCCGTCACCGCCACCAGCGAAGGCGTGATCGTTCCTCGCAGCGGGGACCGCGATGCCCGTGATGGCGGCCAGTGGGGTACCGCGTTGCGTTACTTCTCTGAAGAACTGGACACCGAGTTCGGCGCCTATTTCATGAACTACCACAGCCGCGCGCCGATTTTCAGCGCTACAGCCGCCGGCAATGGTGTCTATACCGCCGCCCCAGGTTTTGGCGCTGCCGCTCCCCTGGTCGTGGCCGCCAACTCCAAGTACTTCATCGAGTATCCGGAAGACATCCGACTCTATGGCTTGAGCTTCTCCACCACCTTGCCCACCGGCACGGCATGGTCGGGCGAGGTCAGTTACCGTCCGAATGCCCCGGTGCAGATCAACTCCACCGACGTTCTTTATGGCGGCGTCAAACTGCTGGGTGGTGCCTACGCAAACGCTTCGCTGCTCAATGGCCAGCGCGGCCAGGATCTGCATGGCTATAACCGCAAGGAAATTACCCAGTTCCAGACGACCTTCACTCATTTCTTCGATCAGGTGATGGGTGCTGAGCGTCTGACTTTGGTCGGTGAAGTGGGCTTCACCCACGTAGGTGGGCTGGAAAGCACCAGCAAGGTTCGCTACGGACGTGACCCGATCTATGGTCCTGGTCCGCTGCCGCCGACCGCTGCGCTGGGTGGGAACACTTGCGCAGCGCTTAACGGTGCCGGGGAAAACCAGCGCAAGTACTGCGAAGACGACGGCTTCGTGACCAGCAACTCCTGGGGTTATCGCGCTCGCGCCATCTGGGACTACAACGACGCTTTCGCCGGTGTGAACCTCAAGCCGAACATCGCCTGGTCGCACGACGTCAATGGCTACGGCCCCAACGGCACCTTCACCGAGGGCGCCAAGGCCATCAGCCTGGGTCTGGACGCCGAGTACCAGAACACCTACACCGCCAGCCTGTCCTATACCGACTTCTTCGGTGGCGACTACAACACCCTGATCGATCGCGACTTCCTCGCGCTCAGCTTTGGCGTGAACTTCTAAGCGGCCCGGAATTAAGGAATCACCTATGAAAACAACAAAGAACCTGCTGCAAACCGGTGCGCTGGCGCTGTCCCTGCTGGCCACCGCCGTCATGGCGGCGGCCCCCGCCGACCAGGTGGCCAAGATCGGCACCACCCTGACCCCGCTGGGTGCGGAGAAGGCCGGCAATGCCGATGGCACCATCCCCGAGTGGACCGGCGGCCTGCCGCAGAACGCCGGCCCGGTGGACGACAAGGGCTTCGTTTCCGATCCCTTCGCCAGTGAGCAACCGCTGTTCACCATCACCGCGCAGAACGTCGAGCAGTACAAGGACAAGCTGACCCCCGGCCAGTACGCGATGTTCAAGCGCTACCCGGAAACCTACAAGATGCCGGTGTTCACCACCCACCGTACGGCCACCGTACCGGCGAGCGTGATCGCGGCAGCCAAGGAAAACGCGGCCAACACCAAGCTGGTGGAGGGCGGTAACGGCCTGGAGAACTTCAAGACCGCCAACCCCTTCCCGATCCCGCAGAACGGCCTGGAAGCGATCTGGAACCACATCACCCGCTACCGCGGCGGCAGCGTGCGCCGCCTGGTGACCCAGGCGACCCCGCAGCCGAACGGCTCCTACAGCCTGGTGTACTTCCAGGACGAGTTCACCTTCCGCGACAAGCTGAAGGACTACGACCCGAGCAAGCCGAGCAACGTGCTGTTCTACTTCAAGCAGCGCGTGACCGCTCCGTCGCGCCTGGCCGGTAACGTGCTGCTGGTGCACGAGACCCTCAACCAGGTGAAGGAGCCGCGCCTGGCGTGGCTGTACAACGCCGGCCAGCGTCGTGTTCGCCGTGCCCCGCAGGTGTCCTACGACGGCCCGGGTACCGCCGCCGACGGCCTGCGTACCTCCGACAACTTCGACATGTACAACGGTGCGCCGGACCGCTACGACTGGAAGCTGGAAGGCAAGAAGGAGATCTACATCCCCTACAACAGCTACCGCCTGGACTCGCCGAAGCTGAAGTACGCCGACATCATCAAGGCCGGCCACATCAACCAGGACCTGACCCGCTACGAGCTGCACCGCGTGTGGCACGTTGTCGCGACCCTGAAGGCCGGCGAGCGCCACATCTACGCCAAGCGTGACTTCTACATCGACGAGGACACCTGGCAAGCCGCCGCCATCGACCACTACGACGGCCGTGGCACCCTGTGGCGCGTCGCCGAGGCCCACTCGGAGTACTACTACGACAAGCAGGTGCCCTGGTACGCCGTGGAAACCCTGTACGACCTGCTGTCCGGTCGCTACCTGGCCCTGGGCATGAAGAACGAGGAGAAACAGTCCTACGACTTCAACTACAGCGCTTCGGAAAGCGATTACACCCCGGCGGCCCTGCGTCAGGCTGGCGTCCGTTGATCCTGTAATACCGCGTAAACAAGCCGGCCTTCGGGCCGGCTTTTTCTTGTCTGTACTTTCCCAAGGGACTACAAATGGGCGGACCGAAAGGCTAGGCTGCCTCAGCGCTCACGCCCCCGCGGCATAACCATTCCTAGAAGCCGGGTTGATGACCGATCTATCCAGTTCGCGTTCCTTCGCGCCCGCTGCCATCCCGGTAGCCGGCGAACGCTTTTTCCGTCCACCGCTGCCGGCCGGGCACCTTTCGCGCCCGCGCCTGTGCGACCGCCTGGCCGCAGGCCTCGGAGGGCGCCTGCTGCTGGTCAGCGCGCCCGCCGGGTTCGGCAAGAGCTCGCTCGCCATCGAGTTCTGCGAGGGCCTGCCGGATGGCTGGCAGGCGCTCTGGCTGGGATTGGGGCGACGCGACATCGACCCCGGGCGTTTCCTCGAGCGGCTGCTCGATGGCTTGCGCCAGTTCTTCCCGGGGATGGGCGAGGAGGCCATGGGCCTGCTGAAGATGCGCCAGCGCCACCAGCCCTTTGCCTTCGAGGAATGGCTCGACGGCCTGCTCGACGAGCTGGGCCAGCGCCTGGATCGCCAGCAACCGCTGCTGCTGGTGCTCGACGACTACCACCTGGCCCAGGGCGCGGTGCTCGACCGCTGCCTGCAATTCTTCCTCAACCACCTGCCCGAAGGGCTGGTGTTGCTGGTTACCAGCCGCCAGCGTCCCGACTGGCACCTGGCCCGCCTGCGCCTGTCGCGGCAACTGGTGGAACTCAATGAACACGACCTGCGTCTGACCGATGCCGAGAGCACCGCGTTGCTCCAGGCCCAGGGCGCACGCCTGGATGGTGCACACCTGGAGAACCTGCTGCAGCGCAGCGAGGGCTGGGCCGCCGGCCTGCGCCTGTGGCTGCTGGCGAGCCAGGACGAGGGCGACGCCCATGCCCTGGCGCGTGGCCCCCACGGCGACGAGGGGCTGATCCGCGAATACCTGCTGGAGGAGGTGATCGACCGGCAGAGTGCCGAGGTGCAGGCCTTCCTTTATGAAACGGCCTGCCTCGACCGCTTCTGCGCCGAGCTGTGCGATGCGGTGCGCGACGGGCACGGCAGCGCCGGCATCCTCCAGCACCTGCAGGCTCACCAGGTGTTCCTGGTGCCGCTGGACGAGCACGGCCACTGGTTCCGCTACCACCACCTGTTTTCCGACCTGCTGCGGGCCCGCCCGGCCCACGCCGCGACCATTCCCCTGGCCAGCCTGCACCTGCGTGCCTGTCGCTGGTTCAGCGCCCAGGGCCTGCTGGACGAAGCCATCGAGCAGGCCCTGCGCGCCGGCCAGCCGGACGTGGCCGCCAGCCTGGTGCAGAACCTCTCCGAGGAACAACTGCTGGCCGAGCAGAACATCGCCATGCTGCTGCGCTGGAAGATGGACCTGCCCGACAGCCTGCTGGTGAGCACGCCACGCCTGATCATGCTCTACAGCATGGCCCTGGCCCTGGCCTGCCAACTGGACGCCGCCGAGGAGCTGGGGGCCCAGCTCGCGCGCTTCCTGCCGGCGCCCAACGCCCAGGCCCAACAGGGGCTGATCGCCCAGTGGCTGGCCCTGAGCGGCGTCATCGCCCGGGGCCGTGGCGACATCGTCCTCGCCGAACGGCATTGCGCCGAGGCGCTCACCGCCCTGTCCCAGGAGCGCTATGGCCAGCGCCTGCTGTGCCTGTCCACCCTGGCCAACATCGCCGTCGCCCGTGGCGACCTGTGGCGCGCCCGTGGTCTCAATCGCGAGGCGCTGGAGCTGGCGCAGCGCATCGGCAACCCGCTGTTCGAGGCCCTGGCCCACTACGACCGCGCGCGGGTGCTGCAGGCCCGTGGCGAA
This sequence comes from Pseudomonas sp. 57B-090624, assembly GCF_003234055.1. Classification (NCBI taxonomy): domain Bacteria; kingdom Pseudomonadati; phylum Pseudomonadota; class Gammaproteobacteria; order Pseudomonadales; family Pseudomonadaceae; genus Pseudomonas; species Pseudomonas sp. 57B-090624. The sequence continues at coordinate 3,773 of NZ_QKRU01000016.1, read as the reverse complement.
ATCCTTCGCGCGCTGGAGGAAGTACGCCAGGGGCAGGAGCGCCTGCGTGGCCTGCCGTCCCAGCGCTTCTACGCCGCCCGTGCGCGGCTGATGATCTACGAGGGCTACCTGCTCTGCGTACGCCTGCAACCCCAGGCCGCGCGCAGCCGCCTGCTGGCCGGGATCGCCGAGGCGCGTGCCTGCCGCGACATCAGCCTGCTGATCGGCTACAGCGTGCTGGCCAGCCTGGAGGGCCGTGAAGGGCGCCTGTCGTCGGCCTTCGCCCTGCTCGCCGAGGCGGAGCGGCTGATGCACATCTGGGATGTGCCGCCGGTGTACTACCTGGCCATGGTCACCCTGGTGAAGTGCGAACTCTGGCTGGTGCAGGGGCAGGTCGAGCTGGCCTCGGCCTGGCTTTCGCGCCTGGCGGAAACCTACAGCGGCGAGCAGGCCGCCGCTGCCCCCGAATTCCATCCGCAGCTGCCGCTGCACATCGAATTGCAGCAGGCCGCCCTGGCCCGGATCGAAGGGCGCAGCGGCGAGGCCGAACGGCGTTTGCGTGCGCTGGTGCAGCGGGCCAAGGAAAGTGGCGGCGCGCTCATGGCGCAGGTGGCACAGCTGCACCTGGCGCAATTGCTGCGTGTCGGAGGGCGCGACAAGGACGCGCTCGCATTGCTGGGCAGTGCCCTGGAATCCCTGCCCGGTGGCGCGTTGCTGCCCTTCCATGAGCTGTTGTCGCACCAAGGCCCCTGGCTGCGTGAGCAACTGCTGGTGCGCTCGGCCCCTGAGGCCGCGGCATTGCTGGCGTTGTTGCCGGAAGTGCAAGCGCCGGCTGCCAGCGAGGCGCCACTGGCCGGCAGTGATGCGTTGAGTACGCGTGAGCTGGCGGTGCTGCAACTGATCGCCCAGGGCTGCTCCAACCAGGAGATCAGCGAGCGGCTGTTCATCTCCCTGCACACGGTCAAGACCCACGCCCGTCACATCAACGGCAAGCTCGGGGTGGAACGGCGCACCCAGGCGGTGGCGCGGGCCAAGGCCCTCGGCCTGTTGCGCTGAACCGCTACTGCAGCGGAGCCGGCGCGGAGAGATCCAGCGCCGGCTTCGGCTTGCCGGCCGGCACGGGTTTGGCCAACTGCTGCTCGACGTCCTGCTGGATGGCAGCCAGTACCGGCAGCAGGTCGGCCATGCTGCTGCGCACCTCCACATAGGGGTGCTTTTCCGCCAGCTCGCCCACGCGCGCCATCAGTTGCGCGCGCACGTCGCTACGCAGGTGGATGAACAGCTCCGGCATCTGCTTGCCCAGCTCGGCGGCATAGAGCACCAGGTCCTCGCGGTTGAACTGCCTGGTCAGCCCCAGGTAGTCCAGCGCGCTGGAAGTGAGCATCGCCGCCGCCTCCTTGGTTTCCTGCAGGCCCTGCAGGCGCACCGGCTTGCTCTGCTCGCTCTCCGACAGGGTCATCCAGAACTCCACCGTGAGGGTGAAGAGGATCGCCTGCTGGCGCATCGAATAGCTCATCAGCCCCAGCGCCTCGGCGCCATAGGGTTGCTGCGCGGCCTTGAAGTCGAAGTACAGGCGCATCAGCTCCTTGAGGCGGAACAGCACCTCGCGCGCCTCGTTCTGGCGCAGCTCCAGGGGCGCGTAGATGTTCAGCTGCGGCTTGAAGTTTTCCTCGCTGACCATGCGCGTGTAGATGGGCCCGGTGAATTCGCCGCTGCGCCGGGGCAGGGCGTTGACCTGGGTGCGGTCGACCTTGTCCAGGGCTTCGATCAGTTGCTGGTAGTCGTGGCTGTTCCAGGGGCGCTGGATGTCGGGAATCTTCTGCCCCAGGTAGAACAGCTCGGCGGCCGACGCGGGCAGCGCCAGGACCAGCAAAAGGATGGCCAGCGGCCACGGCAGGCGGCGTGATAGCTTCATCGACACGGAAGATTCCAGCGGGAAGGGGCGCGCCAAGAGTAACGGGGCGGTGGCGCCCCGTCACCCGCGCCTTGGTTGGGGGACGGGTGATGGACGAGAGCGAGCGCGGGGCGATCTTTGCGGTGTTCGAGGACCTCGGCGGCTATGGCGCCGTGGCGCGCCAGCAGGCCGAGGCGGAAGGCCCGCTGGTGGGGCATCTGCTGCGCACCAATATCCAGTTGGCGGCCATCCCGGTGTTCGCCCGCAAGGGCATCGGCGAGACCACGGTGAACGACCTGCTGGACGCCGCGCAGGTATCGCGGCGCACCTTCTACAAGCACTTCTCCAACAAGATGGATGTCCTTGAAAGCATCTACCAGACCGCCGTGGTGCTGCTGCTCAACCGCTTCCGCGGCATGCGTGCCGCCTCCGGCAGCGACGAGGCCTGGCTGCGCGACATGGTGCGCTGCTTCTTCGACTACCACCTGGCCGTGGGGCCGATCATCCGCCTGATGCAGGAAGAGGCCATGCGCACCGACTCGCCCCTGGCCGCCCACCGCCAGCGCGCTCACCTGGAGATGGCCGCGCTGCTCGACGAACGCCTCCAGGCCACCGGCCAGGTGGTGGACCCGCTGACCTTCCGCGCACTGATCTGGGCCCTGGAGGCCGCCTCCATGGACCTGCTCGGCGGCGCCGCCAGCCGCCAGCGCATCGAACACGCCCGCGCGGTGCTGGGCGACCTGCTGATCGCCGCCCTGCGTCCACGCTCTACCTAGGTTGGGGCGCGTGGCACGCGACCCCGTGATCTGATAAGGCCCTCGACAATAACAATCACGAGGTGCCCGCATGTCCGCTACCAGCCTGCCGATGTCGCCACCGCTCGCGGTCGGGTTCTCCCGCCTGGGCTTCGGTTCCCTGCCCCTGGACCGCCTGAAGGCGCGCTACGCCAGCCCCGACAGCGGCTCGCGCTTCATCGAACTGGACGGCTTCAACGTCCACTACCGCGACGAAGGCAGCCGCGACAAGCCGGTGCTGGTGATGATCCATGGCGTGGTCGCGTCCCTGCACACCTGGGACGGCTGGGTGCAGGCCTTCGCCCCGCACTACCGCATCATCCGCTTCGACGTGCCCGGCTTTGGCCTCACCGGCCCCAAGCGCAGCGGCGATTACTCCGGCGAGCGGATGATCCGCATCTTCGGCCTGCTGCTGGACCACCTGCGCATCGACAAGGCCTCCATCGCCGGCAACTCCCTGGGCGGCTACATCGCCTGGAACTTCGCCCTGGCACAGCCTTCGCGGGTGGAAAAACTGGTGCTGATCGACCCGGCCGGCTACCAGATGCGCAAGGTGCCGTGGATGATCGCCTCCGCCGCACTGCCCGGCTCCACCGTGGCCATGCCGATGTGGATGCCGCGCGCGCTGATCGCCCAGGGCATCAGGGAAGTCTATGGCGAGCCCGGGCGGATCAAGCCCGGCGTCGTCGATCGTTACTACGACCTGAGCCGCCGCCCGGGCAACCGCCGCGCGATGATGGAAATCTTCCGCGTGCTGCTGAAGGTGAACAGGGACGAACTGGAAGGTACCGGCCAGCGCGTCGCCGCGATCAAGGCGCCGACCCTGCTGATGTGGGGCGAGCGCGACCGCTGGATCTCGCCCAAGCACGTCCCGCTATGGCAGCGCGACCTGCCGGGCATCCAGGTGCGCACCTACCCCGGCGTCGGGCACATCCCCATGGAAGAGATTCCCGAGCAGACGGCTGCGGATGCGCTGCGCTTCCTGCAGGGCTGACGCCCGCTAGCTAAGGCTCGCCGAACGCTGCTCCCGGCTTTGGATAACATCCCGGTGAGCAGCGTTTCTGCGTGGGCGAAGAATCGCAGTATGGTGTGGGGTGGGCGTGGGT
>NZ_QKRU01000170.1:0-1905 GCF_003234055.1 Pseudomonas sp. 57B-090624 | reverse complement strand
TTGCAGCAGCGCCAGGGGGCCCGCGCCCAGGTCGGTGCGCAGGTGCCAGGTCAGCCCCAGGCCATCGGGGGCCTCCAGCACCAGGCGATAGCGGGTTTCGCTGTCATCCAGCGGAGTGACCCGGGCCCGCTCCAGCAGCCGGATCAGGCCCCAGGTGCCGGCGTAGTCGCCAAGCAGCCGCTCTCCGCTCCTGGCGTGGGTCCAGCTCAGGCGCGCGCCGGGGTGATCGCTCGCGCTGGGCCAGTCGAACCGTTGCCAGCGTTCCCGCTGGTTGAAGTACGCCAGACGATGCCCATCGAGGGTCAGGGTGGTCTGCACGAGGTCGCGTACCGGCTTGGCCCGCAGCTCGAAGGCGATGCCCATGCCGCCGTCGGTGTAGAGCACGTCGGCCAGTTCGGCGAGCCGATTGACCGCCGCGAGGAACGCGGGGTCGAGGCGCAGCCCCTGGCCCTGGGCGCTTTCGGGCACCCAGCGATTGCCGTCCTTGCGCAGCACGCCACCCAGCTGGCGGGTGAGGAAGCGGTCGATGTGCCCGCTGTCGGCGCGGATCATCTGCCCGAGCATGGGCAGCGATGCGTCGCTGGCGCTCGCGGCGAAGGGGTAGCGGCCGGCGAAGGCGCTGTTCCAGGGCCCGACGATGGCGCGCTGCCAGTGGTCATTGAGCCCGGCAGCGGAGGGTTGCAGGATGCGCTGCCAGGCCTGGTCCAGCGGCTGGACGAACAGTGCCCGGCCAAAGCCGGCCCATTCGCTGCCGAGGCTGGCGGCGATCAGGCTGCCATAGGACTGGGTGTCGGTGAGGTCGACGCTGCGCCCCTGGAGCACGGTTTGCGCCAGGGCCTGGATCATCGCCTGGGGGTCCTGGGCGGCGCTCACCTGCTGCAGCGTCAGGCGCACCCGGGTCACGCGGGTGAGGAAGGCGTGCAGGCTGAGGTTGTCGTCGTTGCGCGAGGGCTCGGCGCCCTTGCCGAGCAACGCCAGCAGCGGGCCGAAGCGTTCTTCCAGCGGCCCTTTCGGCAGCGCCGCCAACGGCTCGATGGCCGGGGTCTTGTCCGGCCCCATGAGGTTCTGCGCGGACTGCAGCAGCGACTCGCCCAGGGCCTGGCCACGGGTGCCGGCACGCCCCTGGTAGGACAGGGTATTGACCAGCGCGATGAACGGCGACTGGCGCACATCGGTCATCAGGGTGAGCTGGTCGACCACATCGGCGAGGCTGCCGGCCTCCTGCCAGCGCAGGCTGTTGAGCATGTCCAGCCAGGCCCGGCCGTAGTCCTGGAAGTAGCGTGCGGTCAGGCTTTCGCGCAGGGCCTCGGGGGTCAGCGCGGCGTCGATCTGGCTGCGGTCATCGCTGAGTACCCAGTCGATCTCCTCGCGGCGCGCGGCGGCGATCTCGTCGATGGCCTTGCGCACCCCGCCTTCCCAGGCCTGGCGGGTGAATACACCCGGCACCTCGGCGGCGGTGGAGAACAGCGGCTGGGCGTCGGTATCGCCGACCATCTGCTGCAGCCCCATGGCCGGGTACTGGTTGGCGACGGCGTCGAGCACCTGCCGGTAGAGGGCCGCCTCGCCGTTGCGCTGGCCGAGCTGGCTGATCAGCAGCTGGCGGGCGCGGGCGACCAGGGCCGGGTCGGTGGTGATGCGCCAGCCGGGGTGCGCCTCCAGCTGCGCGGCGTAGAAGCGCCAGAGGTTCGGCGCGATGCCCTGCCATGTACCCTCGCCGATGCCCATGCGGGCAGGCTCGGCGGCCGCCAGCGCCTTGCCGAGGAATGACGCATCGACATTCTCCGGCCGGGCCATCATCAGGTAGGCCTTGAGCGGCTCGTAGGCCTCCCGGGCCCGGGTGGCGCGCTCGGCGCTGCCCGGCGCCAGGCCGAGCAGCCCGCGCAGCTGGCGCTCGAGGCCGGCCGC
>NZ_QKRU01000169.1:0-2017 GCF_003234055.1 Pseudomonas sp. 57B-090624 | reverse complement strand
CAGGCTGAAGCCTTGGGTACGACCGATTTGAATGGTGGCGCGCTCTTCAACGCTGAGTTCGGTATAAGACATAGGGGCAGCACCGTACCGGAAAGGTCAGGTGTTGCACTCAGTTTTTGCCGCCGCCGAGGTATTCGGCAGTTTTAACTTCATCTTCAACGACTAGGATACGCATATAGATTGCCTGAAATAGGGCGCTGCTTTTGTAATTTCGCCGGATTGAGATAGTGATGCTTGCATCCAGAATGTGACTTAAGGCTAAAGGCTGTAGTCACTACAGGGTCAAGGGGAGATGGTGCGGCGCGGTGACGCATGAGCTGCTGTAAAGCCCGCTATCTCTGGCTTTGCTTGGTCTGAGGTGTAAGAAGTTGTGTCAGTTTGTTTATCTGCTAACAGCGGTCTTTGGTAACTTTATTACATCTCACTCATTGATCTTGATTACGTATTTGTAATTCTCTGGTCACCGTGGCGATATGGCCAGTGCACTAAATTCTGTTCGGAAAATTTATCACCCATGACGGATGCAACTCTCCATGGCTTGGAGGGCTAATACCGCAGTCATAGGATTTCCGTGGAGGATTTAGTTTTGAGGATGCGCGCTAACAGCCCTGGCAACTCCCGAGTAGGGTGTTTGTCAGTGGTTCTTCTACTGATGCTTGGGACCATGCAGCAGGCATTGGCGGTCCCATCTGGCGTTTCTTTAGATGAGGCTCTGCGTATAGCGGCAGAGAACAATCCCGAACTGGCTGCTGCCAATTGGAGTGTTCCCATTTCTCAAGGAGAAAGGACTCAAGCGGGTTTGTTCCAAAACCCTGAGATCTCGTGGGAGATGGAGGACACCCGAAGCGACACCCGAACCACCACCGTACAGCTAACCCAGCCGATTGAGCTGGGTGGAAAGCGTGGCGCTCGGATCGAGCTGGCTGATCGAGGCGTTGATGCTGCTCAAGTGGAAGTGGAGCGAGCACGAAACGCACTTCGCGCTGAGGTGATCCAGGGGTTTTACGGCGTACTGCTTTCGCAGCTGCGTGTTGACCTAGCGTCCGAGTCAATGACTCTTGCTGAGAGAGGCATGACGATCGCTCAAGGCCGTGTTCGAGCCGGAAGTGCCTCTCCGATTGAGGCTACTCGAGCAGGCGTGCAGCTCTCCGAGGTTCGACTTGAGCTGAAGCGCGCTCAAGCAGAATTGGTTAATGCCCAAGCCTTGCTTAAGGCCTCAATGGGAGCTGACTCTTCCGCAGCTCAGGTTGCCGTGGAGGGAGATGCTTCAGGCATCCCTACTCCGCCTGCACTGCAGGAGCTGTTGGAGGGATTGGAAAACACCCCCGAGATGCGCTTAGCGACGTTAAATATTGCTCAGCAGGATGCTTCTTACGGCGTGGAAAGGGCCCAGCGTATTCCTGATCTCAGCATCAGCGTAGGGAGCCAATACAGCGCTGCAGATCGGGAGCGAGTAAATCTAGTGGGGCTATCGATGCCTATCCCCCTGTTCAACCGGAACCAGGGGAATGTTTACGCAGCCGCACGACGTGCCGATCAGGCGCGCGACTCTCGTAATGCCACCTTGCTTCGAATGCAGGCCAGCGTTCAGCAGACCGTGGATCTGTGGCGTACCGCTTCGGAAGAAATCGACTCGTTCAACAAAGACATTTTGCCCTCTGCAAAGAGTGCGGTAGAGAGCGCTACCCGCGGCTTCGAGATGGGCAAGTTCGGTTTCATTGAAGTGCTCGATGCTCAGCGAACGCTGATCGGAGCACGCAACCAGTATGTAGCGGCCCTCGGCAGTGCTACGGACTCTTGGGTGCAAATCGAGCGAATCTACGGCGATACCTTGGCCGCCCCCAAACCCTAGTTCACATCGCAAATCACTCGGAGTGGATCTGGGGTCTTTGAATCGCCCCTAGTTTCGTAGACACCTCCAAGCCTCATAATGAGGCCCATCAGGAGGTGCCATGAGCAACCAGCGTTACCCCGAAGAATTCAAGATCGAAGCGGTCAAGCACATCACTGAGCGCGG
>NZ_QKRU01000168.1:0-2225 GCF_003234055.1 Pseudomonas sp. 57B-090624 | reverse complement strand
CCCACAAGAAGCACCCGTCCGATGGGTAGAGCGCAGCGCAACCCATGCTGCCGACGCCCACCTCAACCCCTTAACGCAGACAGAGCCAATTCATTCGCCCAAACCCCAAACACCCAACCCCACAAGACGCACCCGTAGGATGGGTAGAGCGCAGCGAAACCCATGCTGCCGAGGCCCATCTCAACCCCTTAACGCAGACAGAGCCAATTCATTCGCCCAAACCCAAACACCCAACCCCACAAGACGCACCCGTAGGATGGGTAGAGCGCAGCGAAACCCATGCTGCCGAGGCCGCCACAAACCCCGCAGCCCCCGTTCGCACCCATTCATCGGCGATGGCCGCAACCCAGCAAACTGTTTCCCCAGCAACACCCGATCAGCAGAAGTGTTGCCCACCTGGCAGGTTTTCCTGCCGCGACCCCGCCCAACTGCCCTGTTTCCGCACACTTCGGCTCTTGGTACGGCCCTTGCTCAGTCCCTCTGTACCTAGCGCAACATCACAAGGGACAACCCCATGAGCAACGCCATCAATGTGGTCGCCGTCTCCGGCGGCACCTTCCGCCCCTCGCGCACCCTGGTGCTGACCCAGGCCCTGGTGGCCGAGCTGGGCAAGCACCTGCCGGTCAACGTGCGCATCATCGAACTCGGCGATATCGCCCGCCCCGTGGGCGGTGCGCTGTCGCGCAAGGAGCTGCCGGAAACCGTCGAGCACGAGCTGCGCGCCATCGAGACCGCCGACCTGCTGGTGGTGGCGGCGCCTGTCTACCGCGGCTCCTACCCGGGCCAGTTCAAGCACCTGTTCGACCTGATCGACATGAATGCCCTGATCGACACCCCGGTGCTGCTCGCCGCCACCGGCGGCAGCGAGCGCCACGCGCTGGTCATCGACCACCAGCTGCGCCCGCTGTTCAGCTTCTTCCAGGCCCTCACCCTGCCCATCGGCGTCTACGCCTCCGAGGCCGACTTCGTCGATTACCAGGTCACCAGCGAGCCGCTGAAAGCCCGCATCGCGCTGGCCGCCGACCGCGCCGCCAGCCTCTTCGGCAGCCGCTCCGACGCCCTCAAGAAGATCGCCTGAAGGACAGCCCCATGAACGTGTTCTGGTTCCTCCCCACCCACGGCGACGGCCACTTCCTCGGCACCAGCCAGGGCGCCCGCCCGGTGTCGCTGCCCTACCTCAAGCAGGTGGCCCAGGCCGCCGACAGCCTCGGCTACTACGGCGTGCTGATCCCCACCGGCCGTTCCTGCGAGGACTCCTGGGTGGTCGCCTCGGCCCTGGCGCCGCTGACCGAGCGCCTGCGCTACCTGGTGGCGATCCGCCCCGGGATCATCTCGCCCACCGTCTCCGCGCGCATGGCCGCCACCCTCGACCGCCTCTCCGGCGGCCGCCTGCTGATCAACGTGGTGACCGGCGGCGACCCGGACGAAAACCGTGGCGACGGCATCCACCTCAGCCACGCCGAACGCTATGAAGTGACCGACGAATTCCTGCACATCTGGCGCCGCGTGCTGCAGGGCGAGTCGGTGGACTTCGAGGGCAAGCACCTGCAGGTGCAGAACGCCAAGGCGCTCTATCCGCCGATCCAGAAACCCTACCCGCCGCTGTACTTCGGTGGCTCCTCCGACGCCGCCCACGACCTGGCCGGCGAGCAGGTGGACGTCTACCTGACCTGGGGCGAACCGCCGGCCGCCGTGGCCGAGAAGATCGCCGACGTGCGCGAGCGCGCCGCCCGCCATGGCCGCAGCGTGAAGTTCGGCATCCGCCTGCACGTGATCGTCCGCGAGACCGCCGAGCAAGCCTGGCAGGCCGCCAGCAAGCTGATCGAGCACATCAGCGACGAAACCATCGAGGCGGCGCAGAAATCCTTCTCGCGCTTCGACTCCGAAGGCCAGCGGCGCATGGCCGCGCTGCACAACGGCCGCCGCGACAACCTGGAGATCGCCCCCAACCTCTGGGCCGGCGTCGGCCTGGTGCGCGGCGGTGCCGGCACCGCGCTGGTGGGCGACCCGCAGCAGGTGGCCGAGCGCATCAAGGAGTACGCGGACCTCGGCATCGAGAGCTTCATCTTCTCCGGCTACCCGCACCTGGAAGAGGCCTACCGCTTCGCCGAGCTGGTGTTCCCGCTGCTGCCCGAGCCCTATGCCAGCCTCGCCGGTCGCGGCGTCACCAACCTCACCGGGCCCTTCGGCGAAATGATCGCCAACGACGTGCTGCCGACCCAGGT
>NZ_QKRU01000167.1:0-2353 GCF_003234055.1 Pseudomonas sp. 57B-090624 | reverse complement strand
AAACTCTCGAATTCACGAGTGTTACTTGTGTTGCTGATAATCAGTCGACTACCAGTCTTACATCACAAGCACCCACACGAATTGCTTGATTCAAGTTGTTAAAGAGCAATTTCGATCAAGTCTTTCGCCTCAACCGAGGCCGCGCATTCTACAGCAGCCTTTCTTTCTGTCAAGCTGTTTTTCGAAGAATTTTTTCTTTCTACTCAACGACTTGCGCTTCAGTGAATCTTTCGCTTCACACCAGCGGGAGGCGAATTCTACAGCGTTTCAACTCGCTGTCAACACCTCTTTTTCAGTTTCTTTCGGAGTCATCCGAACGAAACTGGCGACACCTGAAACCAACCTGGCGCCACCCTTCCACCGCATCGATCAAGCCTTGGCCTGACCACCCTCCATCTACTCAACCTATTGATTTACAAGAGGTTTTTCTTGGATTCCGCTGTGGAAGTGGTGCGCATTATAGGGATACGAAACGGCACGTCAACACTTTATTGAAATCTTTTCGCGAGACCGCCCTGGAGTGCGACAGCCGCCGCTTCCTGGAGCCTTGCCGAACGAATCGCTGAACCGATGACCGACTTGCTACTCAAAGGTCCGAACCGTTTGCCACCCCGGCACAGCCCTATATAAGAGGAATCTCCATGCACGAGCTGACATTCGAAGTCGGTGAGCACTTCCAGATTGGCGATGGCATCGTCGTCAGAGTGATTGCCACCCAGGGCTCGCAGACCAAGCTGGGCATCGAAGCCCCCCGGGATGTAGCCGTACACCGCGAAGAGATCTACGAGCGCATCTGCAAGGAGCGGCAGCGATCGACCACCTGCTGAGTCTCTATATATAGAAGACGACGCAGTGCGCAGCGCCCCCCTCCTCCTGCCGCCGTCAAGAGCCTGGCTAGGTGAAGGCCTCCACGGTGGAGCGCACCTTCACCAGCGCATCACGCAACGCCCCCATTCCCACAGACCCCAATGCCAGCCTCAGCGCATGGGGTACCTGGGCGGACGTTGCGAAAGGCTCGGCGGTCGATACCGAGATCTGCTCACGCATCAGCGCCATCGCCACCTGGTCGGCCCGGGCATCCTCGGATAGCGGTAGCCAGAGGAAGTACGAATCGGGATGACCCACAACGCGCAGCCCCGCCAGTAGCTCGCCGGCCAGCGCCTGCCGAGCCCGGGCGTCTTGGCGCTTCTCCGACTCCAGACGCTCCACGGTGCCGTCCTCCACCCAGCCGCAGGCAATCGCCGTCAGCACGCCGGCGGTATTCCAGGCAGTCGCACGGATGGTGCGCTCCAGCGACGCCACCAGGGATGCGGGCGCCGCCACGAAGCCGACCCGCAACCCCGTGGCCACGCTCTTCGAAAAGCCCGAGACATAGACGGTCCGCTCCGGCGCCAGCGCAGCCACAGGCAGCGGCGAGTCCTCGACGAGAAAGGCATAGGCCGCGTCCTCGATGATGCGCAGATCATGGCGTCTCGCGATCGCCACCAATCGCTCCCGCTGCTCGACCGCCATCACCCAGCCCAAGGGGTTGTGCAGCGTGGGCATCGTATACAGCACCCGCACCGGCCTCTCCCGGCAGAGCCGCTCCAGCGCCGCGAGATCCGGCCCCGCCGCGCCACAGGGGATGGCCACCAGCTCCACCCGCAACGCCTCCGCCAGTACCTTGAAGCCCGGATAGGTCAGGGCATCCGCCGCCACCACATCACCCGGCTGCAGCAGCGCCATCATCGCCACCGCCAGCCCGTGCTGCGCGCCATTGACGATCAGCACCTGCTGCGCCGCCACCGCCAGCCCCCGGCAGAGCAGATGACGCGCCATCACCGCCCGCTCGTGCGAACGCCCGCCGTGGGGTTGATAGCGCAGCAAGGCCTCCAGGTCCCCACTCAGCGCCAGCTGGCGCAACGCGGTGCGCAACAGCTCCGCCTGCCCCGGCACCGAGGGATAGTTGAAGTTGAGATCGACCATCCCGGCTTCGACATCCCGCTGGTCCACCCCCAGCCCGGGCGGCAGCGACACCTCCCTGACGAACGTCCCGCGCCCCGTCTCCCCACTCACCAGCCCCATCGCCTCGAGCTCCGCATACACCCGGGACGCCGTGACCAACGCCAGCCCCTCCTCCGCCGCCAACTGGCGATGGGTCGGCAGGCGCGCGCCGGGCAGCAGGCGCCCCGCGCGGATATCAGCGGCAAACGCATCGACCAGGGCCTTGTAGCGCGAACGTGGCATCCGATGTATCCATGACAATATTTTGATTGTGCTGATTCTTGCTCCTAGCATCCGCCTCATCAAGCCGCGCAGCGCCCGAAAAGGCTGACCCAGCGGCCCCCGCGACCCGCAACGAGCGCCCAGGATG
>NZ_QKRU01000166.1:0-2470 GCF_003234055.1 Pseudomonas sp. 57B-090624 | reverse complement strand
GGGTATTCGGAAAAGGCTGTTGATTCGGTGTTGTAGGTCAGCATCTACATTTCAATTTTAATTTCGTAGATTGCTGTTGACAGCCTGCATTCTTGGCGTTAGAGTTCATGTCAGGTGCTGAACACACCTTGTCAGGCGGAAGCCGCTCCCGAAAGTCAAAGCGGCTTTTTCACGTCCATAGGTTTTGCGTTGCCCCGTGATGCGGGACAATAGCGGTCTATGGCCGGGTAGCGCGCAGCTATACAAGACCCTTCGGGGGAAATCTGCGGGCGGTCCTGACACCGTGTTCAAGTACCCGGCCGCCTCTCTGAACAAGGGGCGAAATTGAACGAATGTCAGGAGGCCATCATGGCTAGTCAAAATCTTCTCTCTGTGGGTGCCACTTCCAGCGACACCCCTCACCAGACCTTCAACTTCGACCACCTGCCAGTGCGCACCGTCAACCGCGACGGTGAAATCTGGTTCATCGCAGCGGATGTTTGCGCTGCGCTTGAGATCGTCAGCTCTCGGCAAGCAGTTGGCCGCCTCGATGATGACGAGAAGGGTGTATGCACTGTATCCACCCCCGGCGGTCGGCAGGAAATCATGATCGTCAGCGAGTCCGGCCTATACAGCCTGATCCTGACCAGCCGCAAGGAAGAGGCCAAGCGCTTCAAGCGCTGGATCACTCACGAAGTTTTGCCAGCCATTCGCAAGACTGGCGGGTACGGCAACCAAGACCCTGAGCGCCTCAAGCTGGCGTTTGCTCTTGCCTCCGAAGTGGCTGACCAGGCCGCCCGCACGGTTTTTGAAGCGGTGATGGCGGGTGACGATGGGTGGAAGCACGACCGCTGGATGTTCTCCCTGACCTACGACCGCGACAACAAGCCAACGGTGCCTTGGGCTAAAGCCATTGACCGAGAAGCCATGGTGGTGTCACTGGCTGAATTGCCTCGCCGCCTGCTGGAGCCGAACGGCATGCTGCCCAGCAACAAAGAACTGGCCGAACTGGCTGCGGCGTGCAATCAACGCCTTGCGCAGCGCATGGCGTATGAGGCCAGCAAGGCTTCTGGAACCGGAGTAATGAAGCCTTGACAACCCTGCCCGACAACATCCTGCACCCTCTCAAGGCCAAGATCGTGGGATTCCACGAGGAAGAGAACGAGTACAGCTTCCAAGTGGAATACCCTGATCCGGTCATCTGCCCGAACTGCGCGGTTTACGGCGAGGTGGTGCGCTTTGGCAAGAAGGAGATGAAGTTGCGCGACCTGCCGCTGCATGGACGCTGGGTCACGCTCTGGTTAATCCGGCGCCGCTTCCTCTGCCGGGCCTGCAATGGCACGTTCAGCCCGGCCTTGCCGGAGATGGCCGAGGGCCACCGAATGACCAAACGGCTGTCCGACTACATCATCAAGGCCGCTGTGGGTCGCACCAATAGCGACGTGGGCCGCGAGGTTGGCGTGGATGAAGCGATCATCCGCAAGCTGTTCCGTGACCATGCCGAGGCGCAGAAAGGCCGCTACAAGCCTTCTGCGCCCCGTGTGCTGGGCATTGATGAGCTGTACCTGCAACGCACCTACCGCTGCGTGCTGACCAATATCGAAGAGGAAACCATCATCGACCTGTTGGAGTCGCGCACGAAGCCGCAGGTCACGGCCTACCTGTCACGCCTCAAAGACCGCAAAGACATTGAGATTGTGTGCATGGACATGTGGAACCCCTACCGCGAGGTGGCGAAGGCATTGATGCCTGATGCCGCCATCGTGGTGGACAAGTTCCACATCCAGCGCATGGCCAATGAGGCCATGGAGAAGATCAGGAAGGGCATCAAGGCCGGACTGTCACAGCACCGGCGCCGGGCACTCAAGGGCGACCGAAAGCTGATGCTGATGCGTGAGCATGACCTCAACCCCATGAACCGCATGGTGGTCGATACGTGGCTCAACCAGTTCCCAGAACTCGGTGCCGCCTACCGTCTCAAGGAAGAGTTCCTGAACATCTGGAATCTGGAAAACGAGTCTGACGCCAAGGAAGAGTACCGGCGCTGGCATTCCAGCCTGACCCCGGAGGAGCGCCCCCAGTGGGCGCCGCTGACCACGGCAATGAGCAACTGGGAGGCGGAAATCTTCGCCTACTTCGGTGACGGAAAGCGCAATACCAATGCCTTCACCGAGTCGATGAACCGGCAAATGAAAGACCTGAACAGGGCCGCACGGAGCATGTCGTTCGAGATGTTCCGGGCCAAGATGCTGTTCTCGGTCGAGCACAGAATGAAGCGCAAGGAAAAGCCTCGCCGGGAATCGCCCTTCACAATGGGCTATGGCGTCCCTACGGACGCTGACCTTGCACGAGCGGCACCCGCCATGGTGGACATGGGGGTGCCTATAGGGAAGCTCTTGGAGCGCTTCTTGGAGCCTCCCATCAACATCACTACACCGCCTTCGGAAGCCGGTTAGAAGTTCCCTTCATCAACCGGCTATTCCGAATACCC
>NZ_QKRU01000165.1:0-2711 GCF_003234055.1 Pseudomonas sp. 57B-090624 | reverse complement strand
TCTCGAACGACGGATAGCCACTCTTGGCCACGTCCAGGTTGGCGTAGTCGGCGCGATACAGCTCGGCCTTCAGCGGGTCCGCCTCGCTGATCAGGAAGGGCTCGGCGTAGATCTTGTAGAGCAGCGCGGTGGCGTGGGGGTGGTGCTTCGCGGCGGCCCGTTCCAGCAGGCTGAGCACTTCCTCCACCTGCGGGCCCTCGTGGATCTTCAGCACCGCCTGGTAGAAGGGCACCTCGCCGCGCTGGTCTTGCGCCTCGGCACGGCTGAGCAGGGCCGAGGCCAGCTCGAAGTTGTCCGGCTCACCGGAGGCGACCAGCATCTTCGCCTGCAGCATGTCGTTCTGGTACAGCAGGCGCTCCTCGCGGCATTGCTCGCCCGACATCGGCTCGTCGCAGGAGTGGGAGGCGCATCCGGCCAGCAGCAGCGGCAGGCCCAGCGCGAGCATCCATGCATTGGTACGTTGGTAGACCATCGATCGTCCTCGGACCCCGGAAAGTAGGTGCTTCGACCCGTGCCACGGCGCGCGGTTCGCCCGCATGCGAAAGCGCCCGGCACCGGGTGGCCGGTACCGAGCGCTGTCGAGTTGAACCCATGGATGGCGGTCGGGCTCGCCCGGCCCGCCTTCCCCCTTGCCGCTACGCCCTAGGGCAATGCCCCGTGGCTGCCCAGCAGGCCATCGCCATGCTTCTTGTCGCGCTTGGCCATGCGCTTCTCGTGGGCGCTCTTCAGCGGCTTCTTCTTGCTTTCCTTCTTCGCGTTCATGCCTTTGCTCATGGTGCTTCTCCGTCAGGGGTTGGGGGTGGCGCATCCCTGCAATGCAACGCTCTCGATCACCCGCACCTCCTTCGGCTGCCGGAGCCGGCCATTTGCTGCTACACCCAGAAGCATAGTCGGGAAGCGGCGAGCTGCAGGCCCGCGCAAAGCCTCGACTGCTTAACACTTGGGCATGGAAAACCGCGACAGCGCACGCCTGTGATCGCATCATGCGGGGTTGCGGTGACGGGCCCCGGGGCGCGGCGCCGGATGAGTTCACGCGGTGGCAGTACGGACGGGAAAGCATGGGAATGACGCCTGGCCAGGAACCCCTGGGCTATGCGGCGCAATCGGTCGCCGGACGGGTTCGCGATCACAATGAGGATGCGCTGCTGTGCAGGCCGGCGCTCGGCCTCTGGGCGGTCGCCGACGGCATGGGCGGGCACAGCTGCGGCGAAGTGGCCAGCGCCATCGCCCTGGAGACCCTGGAGCGCGAGCTGACCCGGGGCCTCGACCTGGAAGCCGCCGTGCACGCGGCCAACCTCGCGGTACTCGGCGCCGCCGAAGGGCTCGACGACGAGCGCCGTGGCATGGGCACCACCCTGGTGGCGGTGCGCTTCCAGGGCAGCGATTTCGAACTGGCCTGGGTCGGCGACAGCCGCGCCTATCGCATCGACGCCGCCGGCATCCACCAGATCAGCCGCGACCACAGCTGGGTCCAGGCGCTGGTGGACGCGGGCCAGATGACCCCCGAGCAGGCGCGCACCGATGCGCGGCGCAATGTCATCACCCAGTGCCTGGGGCGCGACGACCAGGCCCTGGAAGTCGGCCTGCTCAGTGGCAGCCTGCTCCCCGGCGAACTGCTGCTGCTGTGCAGCGACGGCCTCAGCGGCGAGCTGGACGACGAGGAGATCCATGCCCAGTGCAACAAGGCCCGGACGCTGGACGGTATGGTCGATCAGCTGATCGTACTAGCCAATAGCCATGGCGGCAGGGACAATATCTCCTGCATCGTGCTGGGCCTGCCCGCGCAGGAGCAGGAACCGGCCAAGGCCCCACCCCCGCGTTCCTTCCTCAGCCGTTTGTTCAACCCCCGAAAACCCCGATGAATCCGACGCGCATCGACTCCCTATGAATGACAGCTTGCTAGAAATACCCGGCTACAGCGTGCACGGCCGGTTGGGCAAGGGCGGCATGGCCGAGGTCTACCTCGCGACCCAGGAGTCGCTGCATCGCCAGGTGGCGATCAAGGTGCTGCAGCGCCTGGATGACGAAGCCTTCGCCAAGCGCTTCGTCAAGGAAGCGCACCTGGTCGCTTCCCTGCACCACCCCTCGATCATCACCATCCACGACATCGGCCAGCTCGCCGACGGGCGCTACTACATCGCCATGGAGTTCGTCGCCGGCGGCGACCTGGCCCAGCACCGGGGCGAGCGCTTCGAGCCGCAGCGGGCGCTGGACATCGTCCGGCAGATCGCCGCCGCGCTGGTGGTGGTGCATGACAAGGGCATGGTCCACCGCGACATCAAGCCGGCCAACATCCTCTTCCGCGAAGACGGCACCGCGGTGCTCAGCGACTTCGGCATCGCCAAGGAGCTGGAGCTCGACAGCGAGCTGACCCAGTACAACGTCGCCGTCGGCAGCCCCGCCTACAGCAGCCCCGAGCAGGCCCAGTGCCAGCCGCTGGACGCGCGCAGCGACATCTACAGCCTGGGCGTCATCCTCCTGGAGATGCTTACCGGCACCAATCCCTTCCGTGGTTCCAGCTACACCCAGACGGTGATGAACCACGTGCAGCAGGAGACCCCGCGCCTGCACGGCGCCCTGGAGCGCTACCAGTTCCTGCTCGACCGCATGCTGGCCAAGGACCCCGACGAGCGCTTCGCCGATTGCCGCGTGCTGCTGGCGAGCCTGGCCGAACTCAACGAGGGCGAGCTCGACAACACCCGCCTGACCCC
>NZ_QKRU01000164.1:0-2825 GCF_003234055.1 Pseudomonas sp. 57B-090624 | reverse complement strand
ACTATCTACGTTGCAGGCTCGCGGCCTAAGGGTGGATACGACTTCCAGCCCCTCCCCCGATGATCAGTCGGGGACTATTACCCCTGTGGAGGTATTAGTCGAGATACAAGGGTGGATGGCGCTCTTCCCATCCACCAGGGTGTTCGGCACGGCCTTGTAGGGTGGCGCCACCCCGTGGGAGCGAATTCATTCGCGATGCTTTTCCTGTCCACCATGGGCATCTGGCATGGCTCAGACGGTGGATCGATGAAGCGCGATCCACCCTACGACGGCCCCAACCCGCGTGGCGCTACCCTGCGGGCCGACCCAATTCCGGGCAAAAAAAACCGGCAATCAAAAAGGGAGGGATTGCCGGCGTGCGCATACGGAGGAGAGGGTTGGCTATGCGGCGAACTCGTCCTCGTTGAACGCCATCAGGGATGCTTTGCCTGCCATCACCTCGGCCAGCAGGCCGTCGGTCTCGGTCAGGGTTCGGGTCATGTAGAAGTCGGCGGACTTCAGCTTGGCGCCGTAGAAGGTCTTCTCCTCGCTGCCGGCGTCCAGCTTGGCCTGGGCCACCTGAGCCATGCGGGCCCACAGCCAGGCCAGCGTGGTCAGCGCGAACAGCCGCAGGTAGGGCGTGGCCGCCGCGCCGGCCTGTTCCGGGTCCTTCATGCCTTCGGTGGCCAGCCACATCGTCGCCTGCTGCAACTGGCGCAGCGCCTTGTCCACCTTGGCCATGTGGGCCGCCTCGGGGTTGGCCTTGAGCCACTCACCCACCAACTGGAAGAAGCCACGCACCGCACGGCCGCCGCCCAGGGCCAGCTTGCGGCCCACCAGGTCCAGCGCCTGGATGCCATTGGTGCCTTCGTAGATACGGGTGATGCGGCAATCCCGCACCAGTTGCTCGATGCCCCAGTCCTCGGTGAAGCCCGAGCCGCCCATCACCTGCAGGCCCTCGTTGGCGCAGGCGAAGCCCTCGTCGGTGAGGAAGGCCTTCACCACCGGCGTCAGCAGCTGCACCAGGTCGTCTGCCTGCTGGCGCACCTCGGCGTCCGGGTGATCGTGGGCGATGTCCTGATGCAGGCCGGTGAAGTAGGCCAGCGCGCGGCTGCCCTCGATCATCACCTTCTGGCGCAGCAGCATGCGGCGCACGTCCGGGT
This sequence comes from Pseudomonas sp. 57B-090624, assembly GCF_003234055.1. NCBI lineage: Bacteria > Pseudomonadati > Pseudomonadota > Gammaproteobacteria > Pseudomonadales > Pseudomonadaceae > Pseudomonas > Pseudomonas sp. 57B-090624. The sequence continues at coordinate 1,683 of NZ_QKRU01000164.1, read as the reverse complement.
GTACCAGGATCGGGTCGGCCGGCTTGTCCTGCGCCTTCGGCCCGCTCAGCGAGCGGCTCTGCAGGCGCTCGCGGGCGAAGCCCAGGCTGATCTGGTAGGCGTTCTCGGCAATGCCCAGGCCCTGCATGCCCACCATCAGGCGTGCCGAGTTCATCATCGTGAACATGCAGCGCAGGCCCTTGTGGGGCTCGCCGATCAGCCAGCCCTTGGCACCCTCGAAATTCATCACGCAGGTGGCCGAGCCCTTGATGCCCATCTTGTGCTCCAACCCGCCGCAGAAGGCCGGGTTGCGGCTGCCATCGGCAAGGAACTTGGGCACCAGGAACAGCGAAATCCCCTTCACCCCGGCCGGTGCGTCGGGCAGGCGGGCCAGCACCAGGTGGACGATGTTCTCCACCAGATCGTGCTCGCCGCCAGTGATCCAGATCTTCGTGCCGCTCAGCGCGTAGCTGCCATCCGCCTGGGGTTCGGCGCGGGTGCGGATCAGCCCCAGGTCCGTGCCGCACTGCGGCTCGGTCAGGCACATGGTGCCGGTCCACTCACCGCTGATCAGCTTCGGCAGATAGGTCTCCTGCTGCTCGCGGGTGCCGTGGGCGGTGAGGGCATTGATGGCGCCGTGGGTCAGGCCCGGGTACATGCCCAGCGACAGGTTCGCCGAGCACACCATCTCCTCCACCATCATGTTCAGCACATGAGGCAGGCCCTGGCCGCCGAACTCGGTGGGGCAGGCCAGCGCCGTCCAGCCGCCTTCGGCGAACTGGCGGTAGCCCTCGCGGAACCCCTCGGGCGTCTTCACCGCGCGGGTTGCCGGGTCGTAATGACAGCCTTCCTTGTCGCCCGAACTGTTCAGCGGGGCCAGCACCCCCTCAGCCAGGCGCGCCGCCTCTTCGAGGATCGCGCTGCCCAGGTCTTCGCCGAATTCCTCTTGGGACGGCAACGCCTGCAGGTGCGTATAGGCATCGAGTACTTCATCGAACACAAAGCGCATGTCGCGGAGCGGCGCGCGGTAGGCCGGCATGGTGGAGTCCTCTAAAGCTGTACATTGAGTGAATTTGTATAGCTTTTCTACTGCTGCGTATAAGTTTGTACAAGGGGTTTGTACAATTTTTTCCCGCCGGGGGGATGACCGGCCAGTTCCGCTTTCAGCGCCCCGGCAAGCCGCCATGGCCCGCCAGGCCGCGCGCCCTGTAGGTTTCGCCCACCCGCAAGGAGGCCTCGATGAAACGCGCATCAGGGATCACCTCACTCACCCTGGCACTCGCCGCCAGTACCGCAGGTGCCGGCTACCTCTACCTCACCCAGGTGCCCCGCCTGGCCTACCCCCTCCAGCGCCTCGACAGCTGGGCCCTGAGCGATGGCGGCTCGTACGGGTTGGAGGTGGTGGATGCCGAGGGCCGTGTCGTCCTGCTGGGCATCCAGGCCACCGGCCTCGATGTGCCCGAGGAACGCCACCTCGCCTTCATCGAGCGGCCGCTGTTCGGCCTGCCCCTGACCGTCACCGCCGGCCTGGGCTGCACGCTCGAAGGGCAGATCGACGCACTCGCCCACGAAATCGCCCGCAGCGGGCTGGATGAAGCTCGCTGGCGAAAGGCAGGGGCCACCTTCAGCCGGCGCGAGCAGCCCTACGCCGTCGCGTGGTCACTGCATGAGCAGTTGGTGGCGCGTCGCGGGGGAGGGCGGGAG
>NZ_QKRU01000163.1:0-2918 GCF_003234055.1 Pseudomonas sp. 57B-090624 | reverse complement strand
GGCGTCAGGCGATCCCTTCGCGCGCGAGGCTGCGGCGGAAGTGCCCGCAGCCCTTGCCCAGCAGGGCCAGGGTCAGCACCACGGCAGCCAGGTTGAGCAGGGAGACCGAGTGGCCGACCAGCGCCGGCGACTGGAACAGGCGGTCGGTGAGCAGCGCCACCAGGGTGGTGCCCAGGCCCAGGCCGATGAGGTTGGAGATGAGCAGGAACAGCGCCGAGACCTGGGCGCGCATCTGGTTGGGCGGGAGGATCTGCATGGCCGCGGTGGAGGCGGGCATGGGGAAGGAGGCGAAGAACATCGCCGGCACCAGCAGCGCCAGGGACAGCCACAGCTCGCCCACCTGGGTGAACAGCACCGCCGGCAGGGCCATGCCGATGGCGCCTATCACCCCGGCACGCATCGGTGCATCGCTGTAGCCGCGCTTGGCCAGCCAGTCGATCAGCCAGCCGCCGCAGAGCACGCCGCTGGTGTTGGCCAGCAGCACGATCAGCCCGAGGATGTAGCCGGCCTGGCTCGGCGCCAGGCCGAAGCTGCGCATGTAGAAGGCCGGGGTCCAGCTGAGCATGCAGAACAGCGTCATGGCGTAGAAGGAGAAGCCCAGGTAGTGGCAGGTGAAGGTCTGCCGGTGGCGCCCGAGGAAGGCGAAGGCCTGGCCCAGGCTGGGCTTGTGCACCTGGCCGTTGGCATCGAGCTTGAGGCCCTTGCGCGCCGGGTCGCGCACCGTGGCGGCGATCAAGAGGGCGACCAGCAGCCCCGGCAGGCCGACCAGGAAGAAGGTCACCTGCCAGGGGCGCATGCTGCCCACCAGCGGCACCGTCACGCTGTCGAGGTTCTTCAGCAGGTCGATCACGTAGCCGCCGATGAGAAAGGCCACGCCGCCACCGATGAAGGAGCCGATGGAGTAGATGGCCACGGCGCGGCCGAGCTTCTCGCGCGGGAACATGTCGCTGAGCATCGAGTAGGTGGCCGGCGACAGCGCCGCCTCGCCGATGCCGACGCCGATACGCGCGAGGAACATCTGGGTGAAGTTCCTGCTCAGCCCGCACACGGCGGTGGCCAGGCTCCAGAAGGCGACGCCGATGGCGATGATCCTGGGCCGCGAGAAACGGTCGGCGAGCAGCGCGATGGGCATGCCCATGAAGGCGTAGAACAGCGAGAAGGCCAGCCCGTGCAGCAGGCTGAACTGGGTGTCGGAGAGCTGCAGGTCGTGTTTGATCGGCTCGATCATCAGCGCGAGGATCTGCCGGTCAACGAAGGAGAAGATGTAGGCCACCATGCAGATGGCGACCACGTACCACTCGTAGGCGTAGCGTTTGCGGGTGAGGTCGGTGGGTGTCTGGCTGGTCATTCGGTTCGGCCCCTCGAGGCGGTGGTGATGAGGTCTGCGGCAGCGTGGGAGGGAGCGGGGTAGTTCGGTGACGGCTGCGTTACCGATGTGCCTCGCCCTGGTGCGCCCTTTGTTGTTTTCATGCATCGCCAACTGGCAGGACCCGCTGTCGGCGAGCCCCGCCCTGTCTTTTTATGCCCTTGGCCCCCGGGGCTCTATGCGCCAGGCGCAGCCGCTGTTCCGGCTGCGCAGATTTGCTTTGCGTGGCGTGGAAATTGCTTTCCTTTTCCACTAATTCTGCGGTGCATGCAGTGGGCGTGCCGCACTGATCACGGGGCCGCCACCATGCTCGACGATGCATCCCTCCTGCAGCGCCATCGCCTGCTGAACCCCGCCGCCGGTATCGGCGAGATCCGCGACAAGGTCAGCCACTACCTGTGGCCGCACCGGATGAACCTGCCCCGTGCGGATGCCCTGCATTCGGCGCTCTATGGCGTGTTCTTCGGCAGCTCGGCGCTGTTCGACCTGCACTACGGCGCGGAGGTGGAGATCGATGCCGGCGATATCGCCAGCTACTACCTGATCCGCATCACCCTGCAGGGCACCGGCACCGTGACCCTGGGCGCGCAAAGCGCGGCCATGCGCCGGGGCAGCCTGACCATTTCCTCGCCCTCCGAGCGCAGCCTGATCCGCATCGGCAAGGAGTGCCGCAACCTGATCCTGCGGGTGGAGCGCGACGCCCTGGAGCGCCAGTTGCAGCGCCTGCTGGAGCGGCCGCTGAAACAGCCGCTGCTGTTCGACATCCAGGTGGCGGCGGGGCACCCGGGCATGGCGGCGGTGCGCGAGACGCTGGAGTACATCTGCCGCCTGCACCAGGGGCCGATGGTCGAGGACCTGGCGCCGACCCTGGGCAGCGGGCTGTCGGACTACCTGCTGTCGGTGCTGCTCACCCAGCTGCCGCACACCTACTCCGAGGCGCTGCGCGAGGACCGCCGCCAGCCCATGCCCTTCCATGTGCGCAAGGCCCGCGACTACATCGAAAGCCACCTCGACGAGCCCATCGCCCTGGCCACCCTGGCCGAGCTTTCCGGGGTCTCCATCCGCACCCTGCAGAACGGCTTCGCCCACTTCCTCAGGCAGACCCCCACCGACTACATGCGCAGCCGCCGCCTGGCGCGGGTGCATGAGGCGTTGCAGCAGGCGCGAGCGCAGGACAGCGTCACCGACATCCTCCTGCGCCATGGCGTCAGCAGCTTCGGCCACTTCGCCACCCACTACCGCCGCCAGTACGGTTGCCTGCCGTCGGAGACCCTGCGCGGCGGCCGCTGAGCGGCGCGGCGCACCCTGCATCCGTGCCTTCCCCGTTCGAACCCTGCCGGTAGCCCGGGCTTCAGCCCGGGAACGCCTCCGCGCCAACTCCCGGGCTACGGTGCAGAGCTGGCCTCGTGCCGTAGGGTGTGCCGTGTGTTCAGCCGGGGGACATAGGTGACAGGTGTCGGGAGACATAGGTAACGCATTTAGGCTTACGGGATCCTTCGAAGAGGAGTTCGAGCGATGCCGTGGCAGGAGTGCACCACCATGTCGATACGAC
>NZ_QKRU01000162.1:0-2971 GCF_003234055.1 Pseudomonas sp. 57B-090624 | reverse complement strand
GACATGGGGGTGCCTATAGGGAAGCTCTTGGAGCGCTTCTTGGAGCCTCCCATCAACATCACTACACCGCCTTCGGAAGCCGGTTAGAAGTTCCCTTCATCAACCGGCTATTCCGAATACCCAAAAAACCAATATCTGGGAGCATCCATGCATAACCGAAACTATATAGCCGCCGCCTGCACGCTGCTTTCCCTGGGTATCGCCCAGGCCCACGCCAGCGAGCAATCCGACGCCAAGGGCTTCGTCGAGGACGCCAGCCTGAAGGTCCTGCTGCGCAACGCCTATTTCAACCGTGACTACAAGGACAAGACCAACGACGCCAAGGTCTGGGGCCAGGGCTTCATCGGCACCTTCGAGTCCGGCTTCACCCAGGGCACCGTCGGCTTCGGCGTGGACGCCTACGGCCTGCTGGGCATCAAGCTCGACAGCGGCCGTGGTCGCAACTACAGCGCCTTCTTCGACACCGACAGCGACGGCCACCCGGTGGATGACCTCTCCGAGGCCGGCGGCGCGGTGAAGCTGCGCTTCTCCAACACCGTGCTCAAGTACGGCAACCAGTTCCCCTCCCTGCCCGTGCTCGCCTATGACGACAGCCGCCTGCTGCCGCAGGCCTTCACCGGCACCCTGGTGACCAGCAAGGAAATCGAAGGCCTGGAACTGAACGTCGGCCGCTTCACCGCCGACAGCCCGATGGGCGACCCGGCGCGCGACCCCAATCGCCTGAAGAGCATCGACGTGATCGGCGGCAGCTACGTGGTCAACGACGCGCTGTCCGTGGCCCTGTACCACTCCGATGTCGAAGACACCTTCAAGAAGTACTACGGCAACGTGAACTACACGATTCCGTTCAACGCGGAACAGGCCCTGAACCTCGACTTCAACATCTACCGCACCGACTACGACGACAACTCCGATGCCGCGCTGGACTTCGGCGGTGACGGCGAAAACGACAAGAACACCCTGTGGAGCCTGGCCGCCAAGTACAGCGTCGGCGCCCACGCGTTCATCATCGCCCACCAGCGCAACACCGGTGATGCCGGCTATGCGTACGACTACGGCGACGGCGGCAGCACCATCTACGTGGCCAACTCCTACTACTCCGACTTCAACCTGAAGAACGAGCGTTCCTGGCAGGCGAGCTACGAGCTGGACTTCGCCACCTACGGCGTTCCCGGCCTGAGCTACAAGGTCGCCTACGTGCGCGGCAGCAACATCGAGGCCGGCGGCGAGAGCGACGGCACCGAGCGCGAGCTGTTCAACCAGTTCAAGTACGTGGTGCAGGACGGCCCGGCCAAGGACCTGTCGTTCAAGCTGCGCAACTCCATCTACCGTGCCGACAACAACGTGGGCCCGGACCTGAACGAAGTCCGCGCCTTCGTCGAGTACCCGATCAGCATCCTCTGATCGCCAGCACGCGCGCCGGGCAACCCGGCGCGCGCGCCCTCGCTCACGCATTCCCCGTAGGAGCGGCTTCAGCCGCGAAAGCCCCGCCGCCGGCACAAGGCTGCGAGCGGCCGGATACTCCATCGCGAATGAATTCGCTCCCACAGATTCCAGCAAGCACTTCGCGAGCAGAGCTCGCTCCTACGGGAGCGTGCCCCGTTACCCGCAGGTTGGCGCCGAGCGCAGCGAGGCCCAACGCAGCGATACCTCACCCGGGCATTCCCTCACCGGCTCAGCAGAGCGTCATCGCCGCCAGGCAGGCACGGTTGCGGCCTTCCTGCTTGGCCCGGTAGAGCAGCTGGTCGCAGCGCGCCAGCAGGTCCTGCGCCCTGGCCAGGCCCGCGCCGCTGGAGAGCGAGGCCCCCAGGCTGATGGTGTGGTGGCGCAGGCCATCGGGGCGGTTGAGGTGCTCCATGTCCAGCCCCGCCACCTGCACCCGCAGGCGCTCGGTGATGTGCTCCAGCTCGGCCTGGCTGCCGACCTGCAGCAGCACGACGAACTCCTCGCCGCCGTAGCGGAAGACCTTCGCCTGCCCGTCGCGCAGGGTGTGCACCAGGCTGTCCACGACCTCGCGCAGGCAGCGGTCGCCGGCCAGGTGGCCGTAGTGGTCGTTGTAGGGCTTGAAGTAGTCGATGTCCGCCAGCAGCAGCGCGAAGGGCCGGCCGTGCAGGCTCATCTGCTGCCAGTACTCCTCCAGCACGCGATCGAAGGCGCGGCGGTTGCCCACACCGGTGAGCGCATCGGTGCTCGCCAGCTCGTGCAGGCGGCCATTGAGCGTGGCCAGCTCGGCGCGTTGGCGGCGCGCCTCCTCGTCGGCGAGAAAGGCCTGGCGCACGCCACGGATGGTGGTCCAGCTGATGAACAGGCTGAAGATCGCCACCGGCAGGTAGACCAGGGTGAAGATCAGCAGCGCCTTGGTGTCCCCCGGGTGGATCAGCGCGACGTTGTAGAGGATCACCCCGGAGATCGCCAGCGAGCAGGCCAGGATGCCCCTGAACGAATAGCGCACCCCCAGGTTGCCCAGCACGATGAACACCACCGAGGCATAGAGGAAGGTCGCGACGTCGGGCGAATCACTGCGCTTGAGCAACTCGAACCAGGCGATGGTGGACACGATGTCGTGCAGCGGCATGAGCATGTCCATCAGCAGCACGCTGCGGCTGTAGCGGAACACCAGGAAGATGTTCAGCAGCCCCACCAGGCTCAGCAGGCCCCGGGTGACCAGAGACTCCATGGCCATGTCCGGGATCAGCAGCGCATCGGCCAGCACGTAGGCGTCGTAGGCGATCATCGCGATGAAGTTGATCGCCAGCAAAAAGCCCCGGTAGTGCGTGAGCACATAGGCCTTGTAGGCCGGCTCGAGCACGGCGGGGATGCGCCCGCGCAGGGGCCGGGTCGGGACTGTCGGGGTCGCGGGAAGTGTCATGGGGCACTGAGCCTGGGCTGACGCCGGGACGGCGGTCATGGCAGTTGGCCAGTCTAGGGAGGCGCAGGACCGCCGTCTACTGGGACGAGAATCACTCCGTCC
>NZ_QKRU01000161.1:0-3084 GCF_003234055.1 Pseudomonas sp. 57B-090624 | reverse complement strand
CCCCCTTCCGTGTCCGGCCGCGCGCGCCCCGCAGGAGGGTGTAGAGCGCAGCGAAACCCATGCTGCCGATTCCGCTCCGAGCCCCTGTCGATCACCGCCTATACCTCGCCCATTGCTGCCCCGTTGCGGGCCCGCTGCTGCCCCTCCAGCAACCCCTGTGCAAGGGCCGTAAACCCGCCCCCATAACTCTAATAACCCATTGATTTACATCGATTTTAAATAATCGAAAAACCGCAAAGCCCCTGGCACAGCCGTTGCTCTGGTGGAAGGCGAAAGAGGCGCAGGAAGGGAAAACCCATAAGCGCCCGGGAAACGAGAAACGCCAATACGTCCTTCCTGAACAGGGGTAAACCAGATGTACCGTCCTTCCCTTCTGGCCAGCGCCATCGCCCTGGCCACCAGCAGCCTTGCACTTCCCGGCCTCGCCGCAGAATCCGCCACAAAACCCACCGCCAACGGCGAACGCCTGGACACGGTGGTGGTGGTCGGCACCCGCCGCAGCGACCTCACCGCACTGGAAAGCGCCGCACCGGTGGATGTGCTCAGCGGCGAACAATTGCAGGAGACCGGCGCCCAGGACCTCTCCGGCGCCCTCACCGCGCTGTCGCCGTCCTTCAGCTTCCCGCAGGCGCCCCAGGGTGCCTTCGCCGGCTCCATCGCCCAGGGCGCTTCGCTGCGCGGGCTGGCCTCCGACCAGGTGCTGGTGCTGATCAACGGCAAGCGCCGCCACACCAGCGCCAACGTCACCCGCCAGGGGCTGGTCAACGGCCGTGGCGCGGCGGCGGTGGACCTCAGCCTGATCCCCCTGGCGGCGATCCAGCGCGTGGAAATCCTCCGCGACGGCGCCGCCGCCCAGTACGGCTCGGACGCCATCGCCGGGGTGATCAACATCGTGCTCAAGGAGCGCGACGACGGCGGCAACCTCGGCTACCGCTTCGGCGGCTACGACAAGGGCGACGGCCTGCAACGCAAGCTCAGCGGCTGGAAGGGCTTCGCCCTGCCCAACGACGGCTTCGTCACCCTCGCCTTCGATGCCGGCAGCCAGGACCCGGCCAGCGACACCAACCCGGACAACCGCATTTTCTACCCCGGCTCCACCAGCACCAACACGCCACGGGAACAGAACAACCCCAACCGCACCTGGCGCTGGGGCTCGGGCAATGTCTCCGACCAGTACAACTTCACCGCCAACGGCGAGGTCGGCCTGGCCGACGGCCTGACCGCCTACGCCTTCGCCACCTACGCCCACAAGAACAGCGACGCCGAAAGCTTCTTCGACCCACCCACCGCCCTGCGCAACAACTACGGCAGCGTGGCCCTGGCGCGCTTCCCCGACGGCCGCATCCCGATCACCCGCTACACCCTGGAGGACTATGCGGCGACCGGCGGCCTGCGCTACGAGGACGAAGCCCTGGGCAGGTTCGACCTGGCCCTCAACCACGGCGACAACTCGGTGAAGTCCACCGACCGCAACGCCATCAACCCCAGCTGGGGCGCCAGCAGCCCGGAGAAGATCTACACCGGCGAACGCGAGGCCGACCAGACCAACCTGACCCTGGACTGGACCCGCGACTTCCCCACCGACCTGCTGTACAAGCCGCTGACCCTCTCCGCCGGCCTCGCCTGGCGCAAGGAGAACTACGAACTGAGCGCGGGCGAGGCGGCCGGCTGGCAGAACGGGCCGCTGTTCAACACCCTCGACCCGGTCACCGGGCGGCGCCTCCCCGGCTACTACTCGGGCATCACCAACGTCGACGCCGTGTCGCTGGACCGCAAGGTCTGGGGTGCCTATGTCGATGTCGAAGGCCAGGTCACGGAGAAATTCCAGGCCGGCGTCGCCGCGCGCACCGAGCACTACTCGGACTTCGGCGACACCACCAACGGCAAGCTCTCGCTGCGCTATGACTTCACCCCCGAGATCGCCGCCCGTGCCACCGCCAGCACCGGCTACCGTGCCCCCTCACTGGTGCAGAGCGGTCTGTCGTCCTTCAGCGTGCAGGTGGTCGAGCAGCCCACGGGCAGCGGCAACTGGGTGGAAGTGCAGCAACGCACCCTGCGCGCCGACAGCCCCGAGGCCGCGTTGCTGGGCGGCAAGGCACTGAAGCCGGAGGAGTCCACCCACTACTCCCTGGGCCTGGTCTGGCGCCCGCTGGACAACGCCTCCTTCACCGTCGACGCCTACCGCATCGACATCGAGAACCGCATCACCCTGTCCGACCAGCTGCCCGCCACCGTGGTCGGGCCGATCTTCGCCGGCACGCCCTACGCCAACATCCAGAGCGCGGCCTTCTACACCAACGTCGCCGACACCCGCACCCGGGGCATCGAGTTCACCGGCAACTACCAGTGGAACCTGGAACGCGCCGGCCGCCTCAACCTCAGTGCCGGCTACAGCCGCAACCGCACCGAGATCACCAAGCTGCGCGATGTCGGCAGCATCCGTGGCTCGCAGATCGTCGGGCGCAACACCCAGGGCCTGATCGAGGAAGGCACCCCGGACGACAAGCTCACCCTCAGCGCCAACTGGCTCTACGAGGGCTGGGGCCTGACCCTGGCGCAGCGCCGCTACGGCGAATGGAAGTCGCTCAACGCCAGCAACCCGGCCCTGGACCAGACCTTCAGCGCCCAGTGGGTGACCGACCTGGACCTCAGCTACAGCTTCCAGCAGGGGCTCAAGGTCTCGGTGGGGGCGATCAACCTTTTCGACAGCCACCCCGACAAGCTCGAAGGCGCGCAGTTGTATGGCGTGCCCAAGTACAGCATCACCTCGCCGGAAGGCGCGCAGGGGGCGTTCTATTACACCAGCGTCAGCTACGACTTCTGACCCAACGCCAGGGCCCCAGGCGGGGCCCACACCTGCCCCCGGAGGATGGGAGAGCGCAGCGCAACCCATGCTGCCGCCGCCCATCTCAACCCCGCACGGTGGAGGTGAAAAGCGACCTCCACCCTACACAGCCCCCAACCCCGCAGCCCCGTAGGGGCGAATTCATTCGCCCAAACCCCAAACCCCCAACCCCACAAGAAACACCCGTCGGATGGGTAGAACGCAGCGAAACCCATGCTGCCGAGGCCCACCCCAACCCC